>CAMWTF010000159.1 GCA_947177105.1 uncultured Lachnospiraceae bacterium
GTATTACAAGTCGTTGCTGGGGGGAGAGGAATCGGACTATGAGGTCTATGCCAACTCGGTATTTAACCCGGAAAAACGAGCATTATTTATTGCGGAGGATGTGACCAGCAAGTACACCAGGCGTTCTGACGCGGAATTTTACAGGATAGCCAGGTATATAGATGAGATCGTGAAAAAACGGCATGGGAATTATATGGTGTTCTGTCCCTCCTATGCCTTTATGCGGGAAATCTATGAGAGGTATCTGGAGCATTTTGCAGATGAAACAAAAGAATGCATTTTACAGTCTGAATATATGAGCGAGGGAGATCGGGAGGCATTTTTGGCCAGATTTCAGGGCAATGAGGATTGTGACCTGGGGGTTTCCATATGCATGGATATCGAGATGGAGGACGAGAAATCGCTGATTGCCTTCTGTGTTCTGGGGGGAATCTTCAGCGAGGGCATTGACTTAAAGGAGGACAGCCTGATTGGCGCTGTCATCGTGGGCACGGGCCTGCCCCAGGTGTGCTTTGAGCGGGAGCTTTTAAAGCAGTATTTTGACGAGGGGGGCCAGAACGGTTTTGACTATGCCTATCGTTATCCGGGTATGAACAAAGTCCTGCAGGCGGCGGGGCGGGTAATCCGCACGGTGGAGGATATCGGCATTGTGGCCCTGTTGGATGAGCGTTTCCTTCAGTATGCCTACCTGCGCATGTTCCCCAGAGAATGGGCAGGCTATGAACGGGTAAACTGTGGCAGTATAGCTAAGAGGGTAGAACGATTTTGGGATTCGTGGCTATAGCATCCGATAATGACCACGATATGCGACATAAAAGGAATTTATGCAATATAGAAAGAAGCTAAAGAAGGGATTCTGCGTTGGCAGAGTTCCTTTTTTGCATACAAAAAAGGAAAACGACACCTAAAATTATGTAAACCAAATATATGTTTGGTGAAGGCCAAAATCAGAAAAATGACATTCGATTTTTGCAATTTTGACGCCTTGAGGAGGGTCTGTGACAGCTGTGTATATGTGGATAACTATGTGGAAACGGTGGATTATTTTTCTATAATGCCCAAAATATGACAAATATTTCAAGTTCTGTGCCTAAAAAGCATTTTGCATGGAAAATTGCAGAAAGAAAAAGCAGAACTATGTTAGTCAACAGGATTATGTAATACAAATAGGCCAATGATAATCTCCTGTCTTGCAATTCCCTGCAAAACATGTTACCTTATAGGTGCATAGACAGAGATTTCCAATTCTGGCATGTATTGGAGCGATTTTACGGGGAATGCTGGTAATATGCATGGAAGAGCGGAAAGAGACTAGGAGGTATATATGAAAGTACTGATACTGTCCACAGGCACAGGCGAGGGACATAACTCAGCGGGCAAGGCGGTGCTGGAGCAGTTCCAGAAGAGAGAAATTCCCTGTGAGATGGCGGATGTGCTGGCGTTCGCCTCGGAGAAGGCGGCCAGTTATGGCAAGCGGATCTATGTGTGGAGCACCGTGAAGGCCACAAGAGTATTTAAGGGGGCTTACAGGGCCGGGAGGGCCATCACCTCTGCCCGGCGGAAGTCACCGGTGTATTATGCCAATGCACTCTATGCGGAAAAGCTGTACCACTATATTGTTGACAATGGATATGACACTGTCGTCATGCCTCATCTTTTCCCGGCAGAAGCGCTTACTTATATGCTGCGGAAGCATGAGTGTCGGCCGGATATCCACACCTATTTTGTGGGGACGGATTACACATGCATACCTTTCACGGAGGAGACGGAGGCGGACTATTATTTCATTGCCCATGAAGAACTGCTGGAGGAGTACATGGAGAAGGGGATACCCAGAGAGAAGCTGATTCCCACCGGTATTCCGGTTTCGGAGCGCTTCAGGAACCTTCCCTCCAGGGGGGAGGCCAGAGAGGCGCTGGGAATGGCGCAGGAAGGACACTGTATCCTGATTATGACCGGCAGTATGGGCTATGGCAAGATCGAGGGATTGGTGCGGGCGTTGGTGCTTCGCATGGATGAAAAGGATAATGTATATATTCTGGGCGGATCCAACGAAAAACTGAAGGCCAGACTGCGGGAGGCGTATCGGGAGGATACCAGAGTGCAGATTCTGGATTATACAAACAGGACGGCGGAATATCTGGCGGCTTCGGACCTGCTGTTTTCCAAGCCCGGCGGGCTTACCTCTACAGAGGCGGCAGTGGCTGGGATACCTCTGGCCCACACCAGGCCCATACCGGGCTGTGAGGATTGCAATCAGGCTTTTTACAATGGACATGGTATTTCCATCAGCGCAGATTCCGAGAGACAGCTGGTGGAGAAGGCCATGGAGCTGCTGGCCCGTCCGGCGGATTGCGGGCGGATGATAGAAAGACAGCGCCGAGTGATCAACGGTAACGCCGCAGAGGATATATGTGAGTTTATCATCAGGCAAAGTACCTGTACGGAAAAGGCGGAGGAAAAGGAATTTCATCCGGCCGCGGAGATGCAAAAAGAGGTGTGATTATGCTGGAACATCAGATTGTAATGATAGTGACGGGAGTACTGTGCGGCAGCATTTTGTTCAGCCGGTATCTTCCCAAATGGATTAAGAAGGTGGATATCGTGGCGCTCAGTGAAGACCATAACCCCGGGACGGCCAATGCCATGCAGTATGCGGGAATACCGGTGGGCCTTTTGTGTCTGCTGGGGGATATTTTCAAGGGGGTGCTCCCTGTACATGCCGCATTGCGGCTGGGACTGGAGAGCGGCTGCCTTTTTTCCCTGATCATGGCGGCGCCGGTGCTGGGACATGCCTATTCCCTGTATCACAGAGGCAGAGGGGGAAAGGCGATTGCCGTATCTTTCGGTGTGTTGATCGGACTGATGCCTATCCACACGGAGCCCATATTTGCATTGTGCAGCATATACCTGTTTTTCTCTCTGGTGGTGCGCATCCGGCCCCATACCCGGAGGACGCGTATCACTTATATTCTGCTGGCTATGAGCTCTTTATATATGCTCTATTCCAGATGGATTCCCTGGCAGATCTGTGGGGGGATGCTGCTGATCTCCTGCATTGTGGTTCACAAGAACAGCCTGCGCCAGCAGGCATTAGAGCAGGAGGTGGCGGAAGGGGCAAAAACTACCACACTTTCTATATAGGTTATAAATTGGGCAAAATATTCGGAGGATCTCTCACCGACGTTAGGGTGGGAGATTTTTTTCTTCTAAAAGCAAAATAATGTAAAAAAGGGATTGACAAAGCATATTATATGACGTATAGTATGGTCAAAAGTAATATTATACGCCGTATAATATTGCATGGAGACATAGTATGACATCCGCCCCGCCAGTGCCCAGAGGAATTGCTGACAGGGCAGATACGGAACTCTAAAACAGTATTTGTATAGTCAGCGCCCAGAAATTTTTTGCCGGGATGGCGCTGCCAATGCAGATACAAAACTCTATATTCAGAAAGGAAAGAGCATGGTATTTAATACAGGTGCCGCTCTGTTGGATGCCATTGTACTGGCGGTGGTGTCCAAGGAGCCGGAAGGAACATACGGGTATAAGATTACCCAGGATGTGCGGCAGGTAATAGACCTGTCGGAATCCACGCTGTATCCGGTACTGCGCCGTCTGCAGAAGGACGATTGTCTGGAGGTGTATGACAGGGAATGCGCAGGACGTAACAGGCGTTACTACAAAGTGACCAGCAGGGGCTGGGCCCAGTTACAGCTGTATGAAAGCGAATGGCGAAGTTATTCAAAGAAAGTTACTTCGCTGTTTGGGGGAAAGGGTTAAGGAGGCAGATATGAACAAAGTAGAATTTATGAGGCAGCTGGAGAGTTTGCTGCAAAATATTTCGGAGCAGGAGCGGCAGGAAGCCCTGCAATATTACGGCGACTATTTTGACGATGCGGGTCCGGAGAATGAACAGGCAGTGCTGGAGGCTCTGGGGAATCCTGCCCGGGTGGCAGAGAATATCAGACGGGATCTGTACGGCGCGGGTTACGGAGATGGCTACGAGGCGCGAAAGCCTGTGACGGGAAGAGAATTGACGGAGTATGGAACTTTTGTGGAGGAACCCCAGAACCAAGGGAGTACGTGGCAAAACCAGGCCGCGCAGAATGGTACTGCGCAGAACACGGCGGCACAGAGTACTGTAGCACAGAGTGCTACGGCACAGAGTGCTACGGCACAAAATGCTACGGCACAAAATGCTACGGCACAAAGCGCTATGACCCAAAGTGCTATGACCCAAAGTACTATGGCACAAAGCACTATGGCGCAAAATGCTGCAGCACAGGGGGCCGCTGTCCAAGGGGCAGGCATACATGGGGCAGGTCCTGCTCCTGCAGCCATGGCGGCAGGTCCCGGGCAAAGTATTCCCCAGCCTGTTCCCGTATGGGGCAATGCGGGGCGGGGGGCCCAGGGACAGTCCGGGAAAGCGGGCAAGGAGCCAATGTCAGGCGGCGTCATAGCGCTGATTGTGATCCTGTGTATCATAGGTGCGCCTGTGGGAGTGGGTCTGCTTCGCGGGGCGGCAGGTATAGTTGCGGGGATATTGGGAGGACTGCTGGGCTTGATAGCCGCCTGGTTTGCCATGATCCTTGGCTTTGGCATCGCCGCTTTAATATGTATTTTGGTAGGTTTGTTTGTCTGCGTCGTGGGTGTGGTGGGCATGGGCATCCATCCGCTGGCAGGTTTAGGGCTTGTGGGAGGCGGACTAATCGCAGTGAGCATCGGCATCTTCTTCCTGATGGCTACCGTGGCTATGGCAGGTGTGGCTACCCCGGCTATATTTCGCGGCATCCGCTGGCTGTTTACCCGGAAAAAGAAAGCGGCGTAAACTATTTAATAGGATATGTGAAACTTAAAACAGTATGTTTTCGGACGGCACAATGTTCAATATCTGGATTTTTTAAGAGGCCGGATGATGATCACAGGCATCGAGCGCCGGTAGGAAACATACAGAACTTTAAATGAGAAAGGCATGGAGATTATGAAAAAATTTATGAAATTCTGTTTTGTACTGGCATTGGTGCTGATTATTGTGGGCGGTGTGTTCTATATGCTGGGCAGAAGGTCAGGCGGCAGGAGCGAGATGGACGAATTGCTAGCGGACATCGGCGGCGACTGGGTGGATATTGACAGTCTGATGCCAGATAGATGGGGCTCGTATGATCTTGACGATGCTTCTATTTTCAGCGATGATTATGCCGTCTGGAAAGGCGATGTGGAGAAGCAGATGCTGTGCCAGGGCGGTGTTGACGAATTGAACCTGGCGATTGGCGGCAGCATGGTGGAGATAAAAAAATCTGATGATGAAAATATATATATTGAGGGCGAAAGCGTTGGAAAAATGCAGGCTTACGTGGAGGAAGGCGTGTTGTATGTGAAGTCCGTGCGGCCCGCCAACCTGATGGACGAGGTCAAAAACAGCACAATCACGCTGTATCTGCCGCGGGAAAACAGCGCCCTGGAAAGGCTGGATGTGTCTCTGGGGGCCGGTCAGCTGAAGCTGACTAATCTGGCGGTACAAGACACGGTGGCATCTATTGGCGCAGGACAGCTGTTGCTGGAAGAGATGGCGCTGGGCACCCTGGAGGTATCTTTAGGGGCCGGAGAACTGCGGACTGGGCATGTCACGGTAGAGACTCTGGTGGCGTCTATCGGCGCAGGGAATATGGATTTTTCCGGTGAGATCTTCAGCAGCGCCCAGATCACTTGTTCCATGGGCAATGTCAGCATGGAACTGGAGGGGGAGAAGGAGGATTTCAACTATCAGATCAATTGTGTGGCGGGCAATATGGAGATCGACGGGGACAACTATGCCGGCGCGGCGGTGGACAAATATATTGACAACGGTGCGGCTAAATATATGGAGATTAACTGTTCCATGGGTAATGTGGAGGTTGATTTCTGATGGAGAAGTTTGGAAGTAAACTTCCAAATACGCATTAACGCAGTATCGCAGGCTCGGCCTGCGATATGCAGGGAAGAGGTAAGTTTGGAAGTAAACTTCCAAATACGCATTAACGCCATAACACGGGCACAGCCCGCGTTATGGCCGCTCTATCCGATTGAGCGGTGCTTTTTAGGAACCGGGGAAAGATTTGAGGATGGTTCGCACATACTGTATGTAAATGGCGCTTACCGCAGTGATACGCCAATCGGGAAGTTAATGCATGACTTCTCCTGCACAGACGCAGCGGATA
>CAMWTF010000160.1 GCA_947177105.1 uncultured Lachnospiraceae bacterium
CACTGGCACAGCCAGTCCGGCCAGATAGGCTTTCTCCAGCAGGTCATGGCTGATCAGGTAGGCGTCCGGCATGGACGGCGTTTCCTCCCCGCCGTTCAAGGTGACCCTGTTTATGGTTTCCAGATAATCACTTTCCGCTATATAGTAGGGAAGTACCCGCACATTGTGGGCGTCCCCAAAGGCAACCGCCGCCCTGCTGATATAATCCGTCAGCGCTTCATCCCCATACCAGATACGGATTGTCTCCTTCTGGTTTAAAAAAGCCAGAGGGTTCTCCTGCGCGTCCTCGCTGTCCCAGTCAATAAAACTGCCGGCATAGAGTCCCGCCGTCAACGCCGCCACCAGCAAAACCGCCATAATTCTCTTGGTAAAATGCATAAATTCCTCATTCCTGCGTAACTGGAGTTTGGCTTAGCCAAACTCCCGCTTTGCCTGCGATATTCCTTACTATACTGACCAGCGTTTAGATTTTCCTTTCTGCCCGGCGCATGCTGCCCGATTATGCGGCATGTGCCGGGCAGAAATTGGAAAATCCTAGCGCTCGTCAGTATAACACTCCTCAATACAGCTGTCCAATATCTCAATCATGGCATCCACATCCCCCTTGCTGATAACCAGCGCCGGTACAAAGCGGATGATATGGGTGCCTGCATTAATCAAAATCAACCCCTTATCAAGCGCCCTGTTAATGATTTCCCCCACGGGTTTATGGAATACCAGCCCCTGCAGCAGTCCCACGCCGCGGTGGGTCTCAATGCAGTCGTACCTGCCGGTCAGTTCCTCCAGTCTCTCAGCCAGATAGGGACCTACCTCCCTGACATTCTCCAGCACCTTCTGCTCCTCGAACAGATCCAGCACCTTGCAGATCGCCGCCGCTGCCAGAGGATTGCCGCCATAGGTGGTTCCGTGATCCCCTGCCGTCAAGGAATTTTGCGCCACCCGCTCCGTCATCAGAAACGCCCCCACAGGCACACCGCAGCCCAGCGCCTTGGCCGTGGTCACAATATCCGGCTTCACGTCAAAACGCTGCCAGGCGTACATATAGCCGGTACGGCCCATGCCGCACTGAATTTCGTCCAGAATGAGAAGGATATCTCTCTCGTCACAGAGCCGACGCAGTTTTTTCAGAAAATCCTCCTCGGCGGGGTAAATGCCGCCCTCCCCCTGGACAGTCTCCAGAATGATGGCACAGGTTTTGTCCGTCACCTGGGCAAGTACGCTGTCATAGTCATTCAGAGCGGCAAAGCGGATATTGCCGATCATGGGCCCGAAAGCCTCCCGGTACTTGGGATTGCCCGTCACAGAGAGGGCTCCCATGGTCCTGCCGTGAAAGGAATGCTCCATGGCAATGATCTCATGATCCGTGGATCCATCCTTCAAATAGGCATACTTTCTGGCTGCCTTGATGGCACCCTCCACGGCCTCGGCCCCGGAGTTGGTGAAAAAGACCCTGTCCATGCCGGACACTGCCTTGATTCTCCTGGCCGCCTCGATGGCCGGCGCGTTGTAGTAATAATTGGATGTATGGATCAGCTTGTCGATCTGGGCCTTCAGCGCGTCATTGTATGCCTTATTGTTGTAGCCCAGAGCAAACACTGCGATACCGGACACAAAGTCCAGGTAACGCTTCCCTTCCATATCATAGAGATATACGCCGTCGCCCTTATCCAGCACCACCTGGTAACGGTTGTACGTGTGGAGAAGCGCCTTTTCCGCCTCGTCAATATATTCCTTCATCATTGGGGCATCCCTCCGATCTCTTCGTCATTGATAATGGCCGTTCCCACGCCGTTGTTGGTAAAGATCTCCAGCAGCAGGCTGTGGGGCACCCTTCCGTCCAGGATATGTACCCTGTTCACGCCGCTTCTGATGGCGGAGGTGCAATTTCCCAGCTTGGGCAGCATACCGCCGCCGATAAAGCCTCCGTTTATCAGTCCTTCCGCGTCGGAGGCGGACAGCCGGGAGATAAAGGTAGACTTGTCATTAATATCCTTGTAAAGACCCTCAATATCCGTCAAAAACACCAGCTTGTCCGCCCCCACAGCCTTGGCAATGGCACAGGCGGCATCATCCGCGTTGATATTGTAAGTCTGGAAGTGTTCATCCAATCCGATGGGGGCCACAATGGGCAGGAAATCCTTCTCCAGCAAGTCATAGAGCACCTTGGGATTCACCTCCGTGATGTTGCCCACAAAACCGATATCCTGACCGTCCGCGTACTTTTTCTCCACGGTGAGCAGACCGCCGTCCTTGCCGCTGATACCCACGGCCTTGACTCCCAGTTCCTGCACCATGGTCACCAGATCCTTATTCACCTTGCCAAGCACCATCTCCGCAAGCTCCATGGTCTCCGCGTCGGTTACACGCAGGCCATTGATGAATTTGGCTTCCTTGCCAACCTTGCCGACCCAGCGGCTGATCTCCTTGCCGCCCCCGTGGACGATGATGGGTTTGAACCCCACCAGCTTTAAGAGGGTCACGTCCTTGATGACGTTTTTCTGCAGTTCCTCATTGCTCATGGCGCTGCCGCCGTACTTGACCACAATAATCTTGCGGTTAAATTTCTGAATGTAGGGCAATGCCTCAATAAGGGTCTCCGCCTTGTGCATCACCAGTTCCATATCTTTTTCCATTTAAACCAATCTCCCTTCCTGCCTGTTATAGTTTTGTATCCAAACTATTGTTACAGGGCTTTGCTGTGCCCCTGCTTAATGGTTTACTATATTTTTGCGGTCATGTCAATTCGCCTTTTTCCGCCATGGGGAAAAACTGTGGTTCGGCCGGCAATTACGGCTTTCTGGCAATGACACAATACCATTCAACCTGTTCGAACTCTGCCATCTCAAAACAAGCCGGAAAACACTTTATCCCTATATCTCTATAACCCATTTCTCTCAGTTTATTTTGCAATATCCCCCAAGAGACCGGGTAGTAGTGTTCTTCAAATATCTCTTTCTGGAATATCCTGTTTTCTCTCTCAAAAGTATACAAAATGTTGAATGTCATGGAACCGTCATTGTTATAGTCCCATGCCTGCGTCACATTTATCCTGTTTTCTCCGTCAAACAGCGGATTATACGGATAGAAACGATTGCGTTCTCTCAGAATCTTGTCCCAGTTGCGCGTATCAAAATACAGATAACCACCCGGGCCTGTCAGAGAGTCCATCCGCTCCAAGGTTTTCATGACATCTTCGTTGACGACATAGCCCAAGGCGTTGCCGGTGCTAGCCACCAGATCAAATCGCCGCTCCTGCCAACAGGATAAGTCTCTGAAGTCACTGCACTTCAACTCGACCGTCTGGCCCTTTGCCTCGGCCTTTTTTGCACATCTGGCAAGCATTGTCTGACTCAGATCTGAGCCGCACAACTCAATACCCATATCCAGCACCGGCAAGGTTACACTGCCTGTACCAATGCTCACATCCAGCATCGTCTGTATTCTTTTTCCTTCCAAAACCGTTTCCCAATGGTGCTTATATACTTCATACCGATTTTCGTCCTCAAATAAATCATAGATATCCGCCCGGTCATAAATACTCGCCATCTGAACCCTCCTTACTTTGCCAGTGCCTGGGCCAGCTGGCAAAGCTGATCCCGGCTGGCGGCATTCAGGGTGGACTTGACGGTTACAGTGGGCTCCGCCAGCACACAGTCTTTGAAACCTTCCAAATATTCCTTCATCAACTTCCCGGCCATAGGCGCCCAGGAGCCGTTTTCCAGGATTCGCACGGTTCTCTTCTGATAGTTTTTCAGCTTCAGGTGATAGAGGAAATCCTCCATGCAGGGGAACAGTCCGCCGTCGTAGGTGGCCGCCGCCAGCACCAGCCTGTCATAGTGGAAGGCGTCCTCAACGGCCTTCGCCATGTCGTCCCTGGCCAGATCAAACAGGGATACCTTCTGCCCTTTTTCTTCCAGCAGCGCTGCCAACTCTTTGGCAGCTGCCGCCGTGTTGCCATGGATGGAGGCATAGGCGATGGTGACCCCTTCATTCTCCGGGCGGTAGCTTGACCACAGTTCATATTTTTCCAGATAATGGGCCAGATTTTCCTTCAGCACCGGGCCGTGCAGTGGGCAGATGATTTGGATATCCAACCCGGACGCTTTCTTCAGCAGTGCCTGCACCGGCGCGCCGTATTTGCCCACAATGTTTATATAGTAGCGCCGGGCCTCATCGTCCCAGTCCTCCTGGGTGTCCAGTGCGCCGAACTTGCCGAAGCCGTCCGCGGAGAACAAAATCTTCTCTGTGCTCTCATAAGTCACCATGACCTCCGGCCAATGCACCATGGGAGCCATGTAAAAATGCAGGGTATGGCTGCCCAGAGACAGGCTGTCCCCCTCCTTGACCTCCACCTTCCTGCCGCTGAAATCCATAGTGAAAAACTGGGGCAGCATAGCGAAGGTTTTGGTGTTGCTCACCACCTTGAGCTCTGGGTATTTCTCACATGCCTTCTGGATATTGGCGGCATGGTCCGGCTCTAAGTGGGATACCACCAGATAATCCGGCTGGCACTCCCGTCCTCTCTGCCGGGACACAAGTTCCATCTCCCGATCCAGGTTGGCAAGCCATTCCGTTGTGGCCCTGGCATCCACAGTGTCCATGATGGCAATCTTTTCGTCCACCATCAGATAAGAGTTGTAGGATACCCCATTGGGCACCTGATACTGGCTCTCAAACAAATCGATTTCATGATCGTCACAGCCGATATAACGCACGGCATCCGATATATTTACTTGGCTCATATGTATCCTCCTGTTTCCTGGATATTATTCAACATCAATCCATTTTTTCATTCCTGACATGCTCTTTTCCTTTTACGTCCGCCATTTTTGCCTCAATTCCCGTTCCGGGAATTGCAATGTGGCAATACAGCTGCGAAACCTATAGTCCTATGAACGGTAATCCGCGTTGATCTTCACATAGTCATAGCTCAAATCGCAGCCCCAGGCCGTGGCTTCGGCATCTCCCATATGCATATCCGCCACCACCGTGACCTCGGGAGCCGATAGAATCCTGGTGGCCTCCTCCTCGCTGTAGGAGACGGGATTGCCCTGGCTGTATACCACTGCTTTGCCCTCCTGGCTCTGGAACCACAGATCCACCTTGTCCGGGTCAAAGCTGGCGCCGCTGTAGCCCAGGGCGCACAGAAAACGTCCGAAATTGCAGTCGTGGCCGTAGATCGCCGCCTTGCTCAGAGAGGAACAGATTACGGATTTAGCCAGAGTCCGGGCGTGTTCTTTCGTGTCTGCTCCTATGACTTTGGCTTCGAACAGACAGGTCGCTCCCTCCCCGTCCCCGGCCATTTTCCGGGCCAGATAAACAGTGATAAAGTCCAGCGCCTGGCAGAAAGCGTCATAGTCCGCCCCCTCGCCGCTGATCTCTACGTTGCCCGCCTGGCCGTTGGCCAGCACCAGCAGGGTGTCGTTGGTAGAGGTGTCGCCGTCCACCGAGATCATATTGAAAGAGTCCACCACCGCAGCGCTGACCGCCCGCTGCAGCATCTCCTTGGAGATGCATGCGTCCGTGGTCAGAAAAGCCAGCATGGTACACATGTTGGGATGGATCATTCCGGAGCCCTTGCTCATGCCGCCGATGGTCACGGTCTGCCCGCCGATCTGTACTTCCACCGCAATCTCCTTGGAGACGGTGTCAGTGGTCATAATGGCCTGGGCCGCCGCCAGCCCTGCCTCCCGGCTGCGTTCCTTGGCCGCCGCCAGCTTGTCGATTCCTGCGCAGAGCCGATCCACCGGCATGGCCATGCCGATGACGCCGGTGGAGGCCACCAGCACCGCCTCCGCCGGAATGCCCAGAAGTCTGCCCGTATGCTCCGCCTCCGCCCGGCAGCAGTCCATGCCCGCCTGGCCCGTACAGGCGTTGGCAATACCGGAGTTCACCACCACGGCCTGGGCAAAGGGAGACTGGGCCACCACTTTCTGATCCCATAAAACCGGCGCCGCCTTTACCACATTGCTGGTAAAGGTGCCTGCCACCCGGCAGGGGGAGGCGCTGTAGATCAGCGCCATATCCTTTCTGTTCTGATATTTCACCGCCGCCTCCGCGCCTGCGGCCTCAAAGCCTTTTGCTGCGGTCACGCCGCCCTCGATCTGTCTCATGTTTGTTCTCCTTTTTCTATGTTGTCACTTGGTTATACTACATAACGCCAGAATTTACCGTACTGCATTGGTTAAACGCATATGGC
>CAMWTF010000161.1 GCA_947177105.1 uncultured Lachnospiraceae bacterium
ATCAGCACCCGCACCATCCTCATCGACATATCCACATTCCCCTGCATCCTTTTGTGAACCTCGGAGGAAGTCAGCGGCGCATTGCTCGCCCAAAGAACTTCCATGATCTGCCATTCACTCGATGTAATATCTTCCTTTGCCATATCTCTGCCTTCCCTTCGTTTTATTTCGTCACTTTATATATCGGTCAATCATCGTTAATCATTAAGGGCCGTTGACGTTGTGGTTAACAATCCCCTGATTAGCAGTAGTTTTCAAAAGCAGCCGCCACAACATATTCGTGGCAGGCTGCTTTTATATTTTACTCAAATATTATCCTGTTTCCGCCAACCCAGGTCTCTCCGGGATCCGCCGCCTGGGTGTGGGGGCGTTGTGCCAGCTCTCCTTCATACCCGGCAAAGTCACAGATGCCATACCAGGGTTCCAGACATACATAGCCCGCGCCGCTGTCGGGATGGCTCCAGATTCCCCATACAGGAGCGTCGCATTCCACCCGCACGTATTCCCGGTCTTCTGCGTCGCACAGCGCCGCCGCCGTGATACCCTCCTTGTCGAAGATCAGCGCATCCCCGGCAAACAGCTCCTCCGTGACAGCAAAGCTGCCGTTCTCAAGCTGTATGGGCAGCAGTTCTTCAGTTATGACACCTTTGTCATCAAGCCGCAGACTGTACAACTCCGCATGGGAATCCACACCGTACAGCTTGACCCTCTGGCCCACCCTGCTGCCCTTTTGGCCCTCTTTCCCCGGCGGGCAGGCAAAGGCGGCATGGCCTCCCACGGAAAAATACATGGGCTTATCCCCGGTATTTTTCACCGACCACTCCTCCCGGATACCGTCCGCCTGTAGAATATAAGCAATCTCCAGCACAAAGGAAAAGGGATATTTTTCCCTGGTAGCATCGGTGTCCTGTATGCGGAAACGAATGCTGTCATCGGTCTGCTCCGCCACCGTATACTCTACCCGCTGTCCAAAGCCGTGTTTATCCGCCGGAAATACCCTGCCCTCATAAATAAACCGCTCTTTCTCCAGTTTTCCGATAAAGGGAAAGAGAAACGGCGCCGTCTTACCCCAGTAAGCGGGATCTCCGCTCCACATGTGCTCCAGCTCCATTTTTTTGTCCCACACGGACTTAATCTCTGCGCCCATGCTCTCCAATGTAACCTTAAATCTTTCATTTTCCAGTATATACTTCATTTCTGCCTCCAACTGCCCGCCCAATCCTCATTGTCTCACACTTTTCACCTTCAGCACAGTCTTTCTCTACTCCACCAGGGCCTGCAGCTGCCGTTTCACCTCTGCGGAGGACTCCAGAATCTTCTCGTTGGAGGAGTTGATCTGTGCGGAAACCGCCGCCAGTTCCCCTGTCTTGTCATTGATGCCGGTGACAACCTCCGCCAGATACTGGGCCTGGCTCTGCACCTGAGATACTGCCTCCAGAATCTTGGCCTGGGTATCGCTGCTGCGGGATGCAGTCTCCTTGGAGTCCGAGGCCAGCTTGTTGATCTCTCCGGCTACCACTGCGAAGCCCCTGCCCGCCTCACCGGCCCTGGCCGCCTCGATAGAGGCATTCAGCGCCAGCAGGTTGGTCTGAGTGGCCACAGAAACCACCTCGTTATTGTTGGCCGCCAATTCCTGGATCAGCGCATTGATGCTGAGCATGGAATCATTCAAGCCGCTGCAGAAGTTCGCCACCTCCAGCACATTGGCAGAGATCACCTGGCACTCTCTGGCGTTGGTCTCATTGCCCTGGGCCATCTCATCCACCGCCTGATATACCATATCAAAGCGTTTGTTTATCTCGTCGATGGTATCCACAATCTTTTGATGCTGGCGGGCAATCCTGTCTTTCTCTACCTCCACCTGCCCGGCCAGCTCCAGCGCATTGTTCTTCTCTGTCTCCACCTGCTCTTTCAGATAGTGAATGCAGTTGTCCTTGTAATTGAAGCCATTATAGATAGCGCTGGCCATCTCCTCACAGGTCCGATATCCGCAGCAGGAGCAGTTGATCCTGCGGGAAGACGGTGTATCCTTCCCCATCTCCATATAGATACGATCCAGCTGCGCCTCGCTGGGTGTTTTTGCCAGACATTCGGCGGACTTATCCGTGTACTCGCACAAATAATCCTCCAGCTTCAGATGAGAAAACTGTTTGTTCAGCGCTTTCAGCCTCTGTTCCGGTTTCAGGCGGCGCGACCAGGTGCTCTTAAAGTTGTCGTTCTTGCTGGCCGCCTTGATCCGCATCATCTCCATCAACACGTCATCCGTAGCATTTTTCGCGTCCTCCGTACCGGTGCCGTACAGGCATCCCTGGGCACAGTTCAGCGCGTCTATAAACAAATAGGGCGTCTCATTCCCGGCAATTCGTTTTTTATTTTGCTCCAGATAATGATACATATGGCTCTCGCCCTCACACTGCCGGATGTAGGCATCTTCACCCAGAAACCAGTAGACGTTTTCCTTCAGGCCGCCGGGAGTGGGATAGATGGATCCCAGCCCGTACTCAATCTCGTCCTTGCAGGAAGGGCCGGAAATATTGTGGCATCGCACATACTTCATCAGATGGTCAAAAGTCACATTGTAGGAAATCAGCCCCTTGCCGCGCTTGGACTCAATCTCGTCCTTTTTGGCGATACAGGGACTGATAAATGCCAGCTTATCCTGCACCTTCATTTCCTTACGTACATACACCGCCGCGCACATCATAGGACTCTGCACCGGCATCAGCTTAGGCAGCAGCTGAGGCACATAATGCTCGATATAGTTGACCACTGCCGGGCAGGGTTGGGAGATTCCGCCCAGGAAATGGTATTTGGTTATGTAATTCAGGTAGGCCCAGGTGGTGATATCCGCTCCAAAGGAGACGCTGATCATCCGGTTCACACCCATGGCCTTCAGACCGCCCAGCACACTCTCGTACTCCCTGGGATAATTGGCCAGAAATGCCGGGGCAATCAGGATGGATATTCTTTCCCCCCTCTGCAGCGCCTGAAAAAAAGCCTCCGTATCATCCACATATTCCCTGGCGTCGTGCTCGCAGGCGTCAAAGCAGGCGCCGCAGGCCACACATTTCGCTCCGTCCACTTCGATGATATTCCGTCCATCCGGCTCCTGGCGGGCCACCATGGCCCCCATACAGCTGCAGACCCCAATACACTTATTGCAGCCCACACAATTATCATTGGTTCTAACCAAACCTTCCTTCGTCATATGCTCCTCCTTGCGCATGTGGCAGATCGCCTGCCCTCCCGCGCTGATGTGTGTTGGGAAGTGCCGCTTTTGGTATCTCACTTTACGATGAAATGTCTGCCCCATGCACTTCCAAATATACAAGATTTAAGGCAGCGTATTTGTTTGATTATAACATGATTTTCATCAAAAGAAAAGATTCTCAAAATTTTTTCTTGACCGTAACCCTACGTCATCCTGTATGATAGAAATACAGATATCTGGGAACATATAACAACAATGCCGGACTAAGCGTCAATTAATTTCTGTTCAGTACATAAACCGGGACACCCCAGCGGAAGAATATCAATCTTTGGCACTGTGTACCGAGAAGAAATGTGTGGAACTTAAAATGGAGGTAAACTATGGATGAGCAATATTATACAGCAGGAGAAATCGCCCGGATCGCCGGGGTCTCTCTGCGCACTATACGCTACTACGACACCAAAGGACTGCTGCCCCCTGTATCCCACTCGGATACAGGCTACCGCTACTACGACAAAAGTTCCCTGGCCCTGCTGCAGCGGATCATGATGCTGAAGTACCTGGGCTTTTCCCTGGAACAGATCCAGCGCCTTATTGCCGCCCAGGAGGCGCACGCCCTGGATCAGGAGGCGATCCTGGCTCAGCAGAAGAGCCTGCTGCTGGAAAAGAAAAAGCAGCTGGAACTGCTGGTTTCCACTATAGAACTGGCACAGCACAGCGCCCAGGAGGACAAGTGGCAGGTGCTGGTGCGCTGCCTGAATTTGCTGACCAGCGACGAGAAAGTTCTGGAACAATATCAGAATCCCGAAAATCTGAACCGCCGGATCAATATTCATAATTATTCCACCAGTTCCCAGGGCTGGATGGAATGGGTATATGAGCGGCTGGCCCTGCAGCCGGGGGAGACTGTGCTGGAACTGGGCTGCGGCACAGGTCTGCTCTGGATGGAACGAACCCGCCTGCTGCCGGAGGGGCTGCACCTGATCCTCACGGACCGTTCCGAAGAAATGCTGGAACAGACCCGTCAAAACCTGGCCCCCTATGAAAAAGAACTGGCGGCCCGACAAATCCGGGTTGAGTACCGCGTTCTGGATGCCAATACCCTGGAACTGCCCCCGGCCTCCTATGACCGCGTCATCGCCAATCACATGTTGTACCATGTGGAGCGCCGGGACGCCTGTCTGGCCACCATTGCCCGGGCGCTGAAACAAGATGGCACTTTCTACTGCTCCACCGTGGGAGACACTCATATGAAAGAACTGCACCAGCTGGTTATCGACTTTGATCCCCGAATTGAGATGCCTTTTCAGAACCTGACCGGAGGCTTCCATCTGGAAAATGCCGAGCCCCAACTGCTTAAGCACTTCTCCCATGTGGATCGTCAGGATCAGGACAACGACCTAATTGTGGATGATCCCCAGGCCATCTATGACTACATCTATTCCTTCCCCGGCAATGCCTCCCTGATCCTGGAGCAGCAAGGCCGAAAACTGATGGCAGCGATACAGGAGAAACTGAGCCGCGAAGGGGCCATGTTCATCCACAAGTCCACAGGGATGTTTATCTGTAAAAAATAGTATTTAAGTCGAAAAAGCAATCGCCGCTCTGGCGAGGGGCGATTGCTTTTTGTTATCCCATAAACTAATCAGGCATAACATCTATGATATCCGCTTCTTCCTTTTCCTCCACCCGGAATGTCACCTTCCAGCTGCCCTCCAGGGAATTTTCTGTTCTGGAAAAGTGTCCATAAAGCCGAGCCCCTGCCAACTCCTCCAAGGTACAGGGCAGATAGAACTCATAAAAGAACAGATTGTTATCCCCATTTGTCTCATGCCAGGCATCGCTGAACCAGGAAGGACGCTCACTTCCGTCCGCCAATTTCAGGGTGACCGGGAGCACATGCCTGTCCGCATGGGTGCAGTCACCCATACAGATTTGCAACTGGAGCATATTATCCCTATATGCCAGCCCTGTCACGGTGAAATCATCCACGGCGCACTCCGATACAGGAATACCGTCCAGCACCCGAACCGCAGGCAGAGGATCATCCGGTACGCTCCCCGTTTTTTCTATATAAAATGATTCCATAAAGACTGTGGGCTTTTCCATGGCAACATCATAGCGCTCCGCATATTCCTCCCAGTCCATGAGACTGTAGCCATTCAGGGACATGTATTTTGTGGGCATATCCAACGCTATATCATTCAGAGGAATCTCCCTGTCCTCCGCTTCATGACGCAGCAGCATCTCCCTCACCTGAAAGGTCAGCTTGCTGCGCTCAAAAGCCACATCCGAACTGAGTTGGATCCGATAATATGACTTACCCGTTTCCTCGTCATGACCGGCATAACTGCACCCGCCCGCGACCCATGACGCATCCATACTGTTCACACTGCTCAGGCTGTAGCTCTCGTTGAAGTCTACCTGCCCCTGTATCCGGTCCCCCAAAGTGTCCCTGAGAGAAATCAGTACTATAGCCGTTTTGTCCTCTTCCTCCAGATAGATTGCCTCCACTTCCATGCAGATACCCGCCTTGGTGCTGGATTCCTGCACCGGCACAAACAGATCCGCCAGTTCCGGGGAAGTCCTTTCTATAATGTCATAGACAAAGCCCACATTGGCGGCCAGTGCAGAGGCGCCCCCAAAAAGCACTATGACCCCCAACAGAACTATCGCAGCGGGCCGCAGCACCGCATATTGTATCCACCGGGACCGTTCTGTTCGAGCATCCTCCAGCATGTCCTCAAGAAGTTCTCTGTCCGGGCGTATCTCCTCATAACTCTCCTGATATAGCTGCCTTAATGTCTTCATAAATTGCCTCCATCCCACTTATCACTCCAAATCCTCCACCTTGTCATACCCATACTTTTCCAGAACGGTCCGAAGCTGTTTCCTTGCCCTGACAAGCTGGGTGCGGATTGTGGAAGAGCGTTTGTGCAGCAGCCGGCCTATCTCCTCTGTGGAC
>CAMWTF010000162.1 GCA_947177105.1 uncultured Lachnospiraceae bacterium
CGATAATGGTCTTGATCTCCCGGTCTTTCAGATACAGCTTTTTGTAGGTGGCCAGCTGGGCGCCTACAATCTCGTCGATGATCACTTCCCTCTGGCTGCTGCGGGTGTTCATATGGTGCAGCAGTTCCTGGAGCCGCAGTACGCCGATCCGAAGGTTCTGGGTGGAAACTAAGGTGTCATTGTCAAACAGGGAAATCTGGATGCTGCCCCCGCCGATATCCACGATGGCAGTTCCCTCCTCGATTACGGACTGGAAAATCTCCCCCCGAAAGGCGATGGCCTTGTAGTCCAGAAAGCGCTGCTCCGAATTGCTCAGCACCTCCACCTTGATGCCGGTGCGCTGCCGGATCTGGTCCAGCACAATGCCGGTATTCTTGGTTTCCCGGATGGCGCTGGTGCCGTAGGCCCGATAGCTTGTCACCTTATAAGACTCCATAATCTGCGCGAACTCCGACAGCACCCGGCACAGTTCGTCCATCTTGTCATGGCTGATCTTGCCGCTGCCGTAGGACTCGCTGCCCAGGTCCACTCTCTGCCGGATATGTTCGATGACCCGCCCCTGGCTTTTCCCGGAAAATTCAAAAATCTTCATGGAGAGTTCAAAACTCCCCACATCTATCGCTGCAAATGTTTTTACGGCCACTTTCCATCGCTCCCTTCTAGATTAGAGTGCCACATATTTATGATTGCATTCCTAAAATATAGTCAATAAACTGCTGGGCGCTTCTGCCGGACAGGCCGCTGTGGGCCAGCTCCCATTTGCCTGCCTCGGCCAGCAGCTGCTGCCGGTCCATCTCCACCCCGCAGCGCTCCGCCAGCGTAGTGACAATGTTCTGGAACTCTTTGGGGCTGGGAGAGCCAAAATAGATGGTCACGCCGAAGCGGTACACCAGGGACAGCTTCTCCTGCACCGTGTCGCTGGTGTGCATGTCCTGCCGGATTTCCTCCTTGTCGCTGAAATTCTCCCGGATCAGGTGCCGCCGGTTGGAGGTGGCATAGATCAGGATATTCTCCGGCTTTTTCTCCAATCCGCCCTCAATGACAGCCTTCAGATATTTATACTCTGTCTCATGCTCCTCAAAGCTCAAATCATCCATATATATAATAAATTTATAGTTTCGATTCTTGATCTGGCTGATGCATTCCTGCAAGTCCTGGAACTGATGCTTGTAGATTTCAATGATCCGCAGCCCCCGGTCATAATAGGCATTGGCAATGGCCTTGATGCTGGAGGATTTGCCCGTGCCCGCATCGCCGAAAAGCAGGCAGTTGTTGGCCTTGCGCCCCGCCACAAAGGCTTCTGTGTTGGCCACCAGCTTCTGCTTGGGAATCTCATACCCCACCAGATCGTCCAGATGCACATGGGCGATGTTTAGGATGGGACGGATCTCCACATGGCCCTGCTGGTCATGACAGATCCGGAAGGACTTGTGCAGGCCAAATTTGCCCACGCCATACTCCTTATAAAACTGAGTCAGAGTCTCCTTCATCTCCTGGGCCGTGCCGTCCTGGCAGAAACGCTCCGCCAGCTCACAGATCCGGGCGCATATACGGGTATTGTAGACCTTGCTCTCCTGGCTGCTGCTGGCATAATCTTCCACCAGCGCCCACTCCGGCGCCTGCAGCGCCTTTGTCATAGGTCCAAAATCATAGTCATAGAATTCCTTGAAAATCCTGATATCATGCAGCGCCGCCTGATTGATAGTTCCCTCTATCGTCCCTCGGAGCTCACAGCCGCAGCTGTAGCTGTTCTCATTGTTCACCAGCAGATTGGCCAGATAGCAGTGCCACAGATTGCCGTGGAAGCCGTAGTTTCCCGCCTGGTCGATAAGTCCGTGGATGCACTGGTACAGCAGCGCCGCCAAATCCTCCAGATTATAATATGCGTCATCATAATGCTTCATGAGCCAGGTTACATCATAGAGCAGCTTCTCCCCTTCCAGGTTTCGATATACGATTAATTCCTGTTCCCTCATAAATCTCTCCTTACTGCCTTAGTAGTTCCAGGCAATTGCGAAACTCCCTTTCTGGTAACAGTGGATGGGCAACGTCACTTGCGGAGAACGTTTCGCAATCGCTTATTAGTAGTTCCCCAATATCTTCATATTTCTGGCCTCATCCCGCAGTCCCCGCAGAGCGTTCTTCACGGCGCTGTCCGCCAGGTTTCCCTCAAAATCAATAAAAAACCGGTACTCCCAGCTGCGGTCCTCGATGGGCCTGCTCTCGATCTTGCACAGGTTCAGATTGTTGTAGATAAAATGGGACAGCATGTGGTACAGAGAACCGCTCTCATGGGGCAGCTCAAAACAGATGCTGACCTTGCCTGCATCCTTACGGAAAATCTTCTGGTTGGTCACTATGATAAACCGGGTGGAATTGTCCTTCTCCTGATTGACACCCCGCTGCAGCACTTCCAGCCCGTACACCCTCGCCGCATGTTCACTGGCAATGGCAGCCTGGGACCTGTCCTGCTCATCCGCCACCTTCTTGGCGGCAAAGGCATTGTTCTGCATACTGATTTGCCGCCAGTCATGCCCTCCCAAAAAGCGGCTGCTCTGCATCAGAGACTGGGGGTGGCTGTACACGGTGCGGATATCCTCCGTCTTGGCCCCCGGCACTCCCAGCAGACAATGATTGATCTGCAGAATCTGCTCACCCACAATATAGTTCTCAAACTCCACCAGCAGATCATATATCTCGCTGACAATGCCCGCCGTGCTGTTCTCAATGGGCAGCACCGCAAAATCAGCGCTCCCCTCGTCTATGGCGCTCATGGCATCCCGGAACGTATCCACATGGAGACTCTGAATCTGATCTCCAAAATACTGTGTCATGGCCGCCTGAGAATAAGCTCCCTCCGCCCCCTGAAACACCACCCTGGCCTTTTGGGTCTTTAGCTCCCCCACCTCGATAAAAGGGAGTCTGCCCATGCTGCCGTGCTGTGCCAGCAGCTGATACTGAAGCTTGCGGCTCATGGACATGATCTGCTCAAACAATTCCTCCACGCCGTGGCTGTTAAACTCATTGTGTGTCAACGACTTGACCGCAGCCAGCTTTTCCATCTCCCGCTGCCTGTCAAACACCTTCTTGCCCGTCTCTATCTTATACTCCGCCACCCGGCCGCAGATCTCCATCCGCTGTTCATACAAGCTGACAATCTGCCGGTCTATGGCATCGATCTGCTCCCGTAATTCCAATAAGTCCATGAGATTTCCTCCGTCTGTGTTTATATCTATATTCTTTTCATACCAGTGCCGGTAATCAGATTTATATTACTCCAAAACCCTCTTGATCGCAAGACTAACTATGTGATATATTCATAAAAGAGATTTGTTGCTTTTCATGTTATAGTCGGCAAACAGCTTCATATGGACAATGGTTTCCGGCAGAGCCGTCTGAAAAATGCAGCTGTCAGAACTCCACCAACTAACCACAGAAACGCAACAGAGATTTTAATTGCAAGGATGCTTACATCCCATGTCGAAAAATGTAAAATATATCCTGATTGTAGTACTGCTCTTTGTCATATTCGCCGCCCTGGTGCTCACCAGCCGGTTCTTTGGGCGGATCCCCGCGAATCCCCCGGACACAGTGGGCAACACCGCAGGCAATATCAACAATGCCGGCCTGTTCTGTGAATCGGATGGCATGGTGTACTTTTCCAACCCCCAGGACAATGGCTGTCTCTACTCCATGACCGTGGACGAGCAGGATGTCACCAAGCTGAGCAATTCCGCTGTCCGCAACATTTTATCCGGCGGAAAATATCTGTACTATTTCCAGATCACCGCCTCCGGTGAGGGCGGACTGGGCTATGTCCGCAGCCGCAACTCCTTCAACCGCTGCCTGAAATCCGGCAAGGATGCCACATCCATAGCGACGGACGTGGTGATATCCGGTCAGCTGGTGGGCGATTACCTGTATCTGCTCACCGCCGGAGATCCCACCCCTGTTTTTTACAAGATAAAAACAGACAGAAGCGACAAACAGGTGTTGGCCGAATACCAGGTAAATCCGGCCTGTGCCCGGGACGGCATCATCTATTACAACGGCACCCAGAACAACCACTACCTCTACACTCTGAACACCAACGGGGATACCGTTTCTGAACTGTGGGCGGGTAATATCTGGTACCCCTGCCTGGACGGCAGTTATATCTATTATCTGGATGTGGCCAACGACTACCGCCTGTGCCGGTACGATATGAACCAGCAGGTGATCCAGGTGCTGACCAATGATCGGGTGGACTGCTTCAATGTGGGCGGCGGCTATATCTACTACCAGCAAAATTCCGCCACTGCCCCGGCGCTGAAAATGATGGGCACGGACGGATCCAATCCCACCGTGGTGGCTGAGGGCAACTACACCAACATCAATATGACCTCCCGCTATGTATATTTCCAGGAGTTCGGCGCGGAAGGTTCCCTGTACCACTGCCCGCTGGGAGGAAGCAGCTACAGCACATTCTAGAAAACCGAGAAAATGACCGGCGCTGTCAGGATACTTTCCAACCCCTGACAGCGCCGGTCTTTCAATTCCAATTACATAAAATTATGTCAATCCGGTTTCCTGGCTTTCGCCACTTTGCTGGCTATTATCTCGACCAGCGCCATCACTGCGATCACAATCGCTATGGATCCTACAAGAACCCCCAACTGCACCATGAAATACAGGTTTTTCCGCTGCTCGTCGCGCTCCTCGGAGACCATGATCAATATACTGTCCTCATCCAGATTATATTCCTCAATATAAGAAGCCATAGCCTTCTTTTCATTAGATGTCATGAAATCCTTACACCCCAGCGGAAGCTGTACATGCCCTGCCAGCTTGTATTTCCAGTAATAGGCATCCTCCAGCCAGGTCAGCACATAGTTCCCGTCCGGCAGCGCTATCAGGTAGCAGCGATTGTAATAGGACCTGTCCGTGATATAGGGGCTGGTCTCAAAGCTCTTCCGATGTCTTATCACCGCTCCCGACCTGCGGCTTGAGCGCACCGAGAGTTCCACACCGCCCCTCAAACGGTAAAAATCCAGCGGGATGATGGAATCCGTCTCAAAGGTGAAATACTCCTTTCCCCCCAGTTCCTCGGACCCCTCTATATGCTTGTACCACCCGAGTTCCTCAAATTCTTCTATGTTGTTCGCCACAGGGATTCCCTCCCCCGCCGGGTATCCGGCCATCTGTCCATAGTCGTGTTCCAGCTGGTCCAGCTCCGCCTGACTCACCTTTGGACTAAACAGATCCAGTATCAGATTGGCCGGGAACACACACAGCGAAATATACAAATCCGCGAAAAAAAATATGGCTCCCAAAAAAGGTATCGCTTTTTTTAAAATGCTTTTCATTGATTTACCTCCTGTTCACCCTCTCTGCCTGGGCGCTGACGGCAAATCCCCCATTCAGAGGATCCGCGTATTGCGCTTTCAGATCATACATCTTTGCGTTGTTATAGTATCCTGTGGCCTTCACCCCATTTGTACTGTTCACCACGTCCAGCCACAACCGGATAAGCCTCTGGAAATCCTTTGCCGCCTCCGGCTGGGCAATGTCAACTAAATGACAGGGCCCCTTGGTATTGGAAGCTTCCACCTTCAATGTACAGATTTTTTTCTGATCCTTCCCATACAGTTCCAACCAGTTTCCGCTCTCTTTGCCATTTACCAGACCGAGCTGACTCCGCTCCACACAGAAGCTTCCCTTGCCGCTGATATTTTCTCCCGTGTTGTCAATGGATATGGGAATAATATATATCCGGGCATCATTGAATCCGATGGCATACCACCAGTATCGGTATATGGTCTTTCCTTTCATAGGCTGGCTGTCCGTTGTCATCCAGCTTGCGTAAGCCGCCGTCACCTTTTCCCCCTCTGGTACCGTCTGTGCCACGATTTCCTCGATCCGTGCCTTCGCCCTGCTGTTTACTCCCTTTTTCATATGTAAGAGATCCCGTATATTTACAACGGCAGCTATAGCCACCACAAACAGAATCACCATAATCCATGCAATGGCTTCCGTGGTGAGCCCCTCTTCATTAATCAACTCATGTCCGGCAATGCTTAACATACCCGTTTTCATCTTCTCCCACATAATATTTCTCCCCTCCCTTGTCTCTTTTTGTCAGCTTTTCCCCGGCAATATGTATTCCCC
>CAMWTF010000163.1 GCA_947177105.1 uncultured Lachnospiraceae bacterium
CTTCCATATATCCTATTTTACCACTGCTTTATCCGCTTGTGAATACAGGTTCTTATTCGCTTTCCAAACTAAGCGAACTCGACCTTGCGTATGCCATGACAGTTCACAAGATGCAGGGCAGCGAGTGCCGGCTTGTGGCCATGCCGGTGTCCCAAAACAATTTAAGGAAGCATACTGCGTACACCGCCATTACCCGCGCCAGAAAATGCGTGGTGCTAATTGGCAGCGAAGAGGAGCTTCTTAAGGGCCTCCAGAATGAAACGGACCGGAGTCGGGAATCGAATTTGCTCAAACGGCTACAGGCTCAGATCCTGCATACGACCTTCGCCTCTCCGGATGTCCAGGTTCCGGTGGTGCCGACAGAGGAGTGTGGGCAGCAATCATTGTTTGCGCCCGAGCCTGCTCTTGCGTATCAAAACTGACCTGCCCGAAAAATGTCTCAAAACCAGAAAAACCGACAAAATCGCTGCCAAATCTGATGGTTGTTAGATTTGACAGCGATTTTTGTTGCTTGAGGTAATAGATGCCGGGAGGGGAAATGTCCCGGCAGAATGGCAGCGATTTCTGTTCAACGGGGTCTCCTGATATTTTTATAAGGAAATTAGTACCATACACAAGACCTTTGCTGGTCACCCCCCAAAATTACCAAGGAGGATACTTGATATGTGTCTCGAAAGAATCCCTTACGGCCGATATTCGGACGGAGGTTGGAAGACTTTTTATTATAACGACAGGCCGGTTCGAATCTTTTACATCCACAATATGACCTGGTGGGCCTTGACGGATGTTTGCAGCTTGATCGACCTCGGCAATCCGTCAAGGGCTGCGGCCAGACTGGATGATGATGAGAAAATGACTCTTACTCTGAGTAATAGTCATTCCGGACAGCGCGGAGGAGCGCAAAAACTTCTGCTGATCAATGAACCTGGGCTCTATCATCTGCTGTTCACTTCAGAGAAAACCGAGGCAAAACTTTTCCGGCGCTGGGTCACGGCAGAAGTGCTCCCCTCCATTCACAGAAACGGCGGGTACATCATGAGACAGGACACTATGGACGCAGATGAATTGAACGACGCCTCACAGCAAGTCACCCAGAGCATCCTTACGGAGCGGGCTCAGCGGATTCAGGATCTGCGTATCCAAAACAAGGCGCAGGCAGAGTTGCTCCGCAAGTTGGAGCCGAAAGCTCGGTATTGCGATGCCGTGCTTCGAAGTCCGGATGCGGTCCCAATTACTTTGATTGCAAAGGACTACGACCTCTCCGCTCAGGCGCTTAACAAGTATTTGTACGATAAAGGCGTGCAGTATCCGTGCGGCGGAACTTGGGCGCTGTATCAGCGCTATGCCGGCAAGGGCTATGTACGGCCCGAAACGATTTTGTACAGCAACGCCCATTGCAAACAGCATACCCGTTGGACGCAGAAAGGTCGCGCTTTCCTTTATAAATTTTTGAAGGCGGATGGCATCCTGCCTCTGAGCGAGCAGATGAATGTCCCTGCGGACTTTGAAGACTTTTGGCTGCTGTAGGCCATCTCTGATACCGCGAGCATAAAAAGACGAGGTCACCCTGTCATCATGGCAGAGCGGTCTCGTCCTTTTCTGATTGCTGTCATCCGACTTCATTTCCGGTGTACCCAAAACCTTCCCACCGCCTGATCTCTGGCTCCATTTCACAGGCTATGGTGATGAGATCGAGGTAGCACTCCCTGCCGTAAGGGAGGCCGCGCCGGACGAGGGCATCTTGAATAAGGGTAGGGCTTACACCGCTGCGGCAAATAAAGACCATTTCCGCTATGATCTCCTCCGCATCATCTTGAGAAATTCCCAGATTATCGGTGAGATATTCTTCCATCTGTCTTGTCCCACAGGTGTCCTCGTAGAAAAAGGGATCAGCATACATCAGAAATTCTTTCTGCGGCAGAATTCGGTAACACCGTGAAGTCGGGGCAAACTTAGAATGTTGAATATCCGACAAGGTGCTGGCGATCTCATAGGGAAAGATAGAAGCATGTACGATCAACTCGTCCTGGATATAGTAAATGGGGTCATCGTTATCTGAGGCCCAGAAGTAGCACATGATCCGCTCTCTGGAGAGCGTACCTTCACCATAATAGACATCCAGAATTTTAAAAAAGTTGTCAAAGCTGATAATCCCGTAAAGGGTGGCAGCCGCTCTCGCATATAAATCTATCTTGCTGCCGGGAGTAGAATCCATAGACAGACCTCCTTTGCAAATGGGGTGAAAAAGGGCGGATGCCAAACGGCACCCGCCTGATTTGTATTATCCCGGTTCACTTGGAAGCGGGGCTGGCCCACCTGCTGATTCAGGTTTCAGCACTGGAGAAACTCAAAAGGCTAAATAAAGGAGAAATGAAAAGGAGAATGAAAAAATGATTCAGCTGTCAGGAAGTGGCGATCTCCCTCAACTGACAATATTATTATACCTTGCTTTGTTCGATTTGTCAAGCATTTTTCGACAATTTCGGATAATTTATGACGAAAAAGTTTGATTTCTCTCCGGACATTCAACCTGTTATAAATTTGTCAAAGTACAAGAATTACTGTTTTGTCCCTTCCAAGTGATTGATGTAGCGGTAGACGGTCGTCCGGGATAACTTTGTCAATCGGGACAATTCACTGACCGTAATATCGCCGGATTGATACTTATTGTAATAACGATAAAATGAATCCGGGATTGTCGCCTCTGATACAGGCGGTCGACCAATATGTTTCCCTTTGGCTTTGGCGTTTGCCATCCCGGAGCGCACCCGGGAACGAATCATGGACAACTCCAGCTGGCTGAATACCCCGGCAATCTGAAGGAATGCCTCTGTCATGGGATCCATCTGCCCATCCCGGCAGTCCATAGTGATACTGCCGACAATGACCAGACGCAGTCGTTTGTCCCGGATCACATCGATAATCTCACAGAGCTGCTTTGTAGAGCGGGCCAACCGGGAGACTTCCAATGTAATAATCGTATCTCCGGGATGGGCTTCAGCCAGCATGAGTGACTGCTGCTCTTTGGAGACACTGTCCCCGTGTTCATACTCCAGCCACACCCGGTCTACGCCCTGCTTCTTCAACTCACGGATTTGCCGGTTAACATCCTGCCGGTCTTCGTTTGTACTGCATCTGGCATAGCCGTGTGTAACGGAAAGGGTGCTTTCATTTTTCGTGACAGATTTCACCCATTTTACCCTCTTTCAAGCCCCTAAAATGGGGCCTTTGAGTTGTAGCGGAAACCAAATGTTTTTTGATACAGGATATTTATGCGTTATCTATCCATCAGATGTTTCTTGCCGGCTTCAGCGGCCCGGCTAAAGATTGCGGTATAAGTTATCCCTACATCGCCGCAGTGCTCTGCATACTTTTCATCGATCCAGTCTGGCGACATCAAAAAAGAGAAGAATCTCATCCAGTGCGCCCAGCACATCCCGCAACATGGCGAGATAGTCATCTGCGATCTGCACATAATCATCACCATCATCGGCAATCGGAGGAGCGTGCTTGCCCTTTTCCTCTTCGAGCAGTCTATAAAGCAGTTCTTCACAATCGCCTCCAAGATACTCCCGGATTAGCCCTGCCAGGATCAGCAGCCGGTCATCCTCTCGAAAAATCAATTTTGTAGACCCATCCACTAAAAACAGAGATCTTGCCATTTTCCCGCCTCCTTATCCCCTGCTGGCCCACTCCACCTGGCGATTGGCGATATGCGTCAGGATCGCCAGGTGGAATAGAGGTCCGTACTCTCCAACCACTACTGCAGTTTGTCCGCTCCTGGGTGGTGTATTATGGCCTTTTATAACGTCAAATCCTCTCCTCCTGTTACTCGGTGAGCGGTTTCAGGTTTTCATGAGTGTCGTCCAGGATTTCCAGTATAAAACGTGCGCCAGTTTTGAACCCATCGATGTAGTTTGTCTCGGCCATAATGACGTCTACCTTCCCCTGCGCCTTCGTAACGCACTCCATTAGGGGCTGGAGTTCCGGAGGAAGCGCCTGGGCCAGCCGGTTCTCTGCGTCTGACAGCTCCGCCACAGCGCGGGCTGCGTCAGAACCATGTATCATCTGCCGGTCGGCGGGGGACAGATTACCGCGGTAAAAGCTTTTGAGTATATGATTATGTATAATGTCACCCCCTCGCTGGATTGCATTTTGGTTGCTCTACTCGCATGTTCTCTCCTCCTCATCGTTACACGCAATCCAGGCCCCAAGCCCCTCCCAAGTCAAAATGGCAGCCAGAGACTCTGCGGCATCATCATCTGCCGGAGATTCACCCTCTACCAGATCAGCAATCAGATGACCGATTCTGGACAGGTCCTCATCTGTCCACCCAGTCATCACCAGCATGGGATCCCAGTCGATGTAGTTGCAAATTTTCTCTGCCATGCGGTCATAGCTGCACTCGTACCGAAGGTGATCCATCGTCATAAGGTCCTGGATGGCATCGGTACCGACCACTTCGATAACGCATTGCAAATCGGACTCCGTCATCTCTGCCAAGTCAAACAGGCTTGCTGCCATAAAGGCGACTTTTTCTTTCGTTTCAGTTTTCATTTGGTTTACCTCCCATATCATTCTGTAAAATTCGATTTACTTCCCGGAGTAAAACTTCCCGGGCGAACACCGCCGCCTGCCCGTTGCCGTGGATGGCGGCGGCTTTGGCGATGCGCTGTTTCTCTTCCGCATCTAAGTTGATGCGGATCGTTTCTGTTCGTTTACCGCCACATTGTTTCCAAAACGGTGCAATATTGTATTTTTTTGCTAAAGAGTCTAACTGGTGTGGACTGACACCGACTAATTTCGCCAATTCCTCCTTCCTGTAAGCGAGTCCTTTATCCTTGTATTCCAGCAGCTTTTGCAGCAGTGGATCTACTGCCGGAATTTTTACTCCCAATAGTTCCTCGACCGTCAGCCCTGCAAAGATTGCCAGGAGGGCATAACGTTCCGGTGATGTCAGCTTCCAACGACAGACCCGATAAATGATGGCTGGGGACAGCTTTGCAAAATACTGCTCACCGATGCTCTTGCCATAGAAATTGATACAGCTCTCTTTCAATTTCTCTGCATCCAGAGAGACGCACCCCCGAATGGCATGGATACCAAACCCGGCTGAGAGTAAAGCGTTCTCCAGATTGCTGTACTCCAACGGCGGCCCCGTTTCAAACGGGAAACTCAGGATGGAATTCAGCGCCGCAGTCAGCAGTGGCTCCCAAGTTTTATCCGCTGGGTTAACCTCATTCACCACATCTATAGAAGATAGCGGCAGAAACACTTCCGACAGCCTGGACAGAGGAATCTCCACAAGCCGAAGGCGGCAGCCATGTTTTGGACAGAGCGGCATCAACGGAATCTGGTGTTCCCGATGCCAATAGGATTCGCCACAAGTCTCTACATCCTTGGTGTAGCATATGGGACAGAATTTCAGCCCTTGCTTTCCTTCTGGTGTTTGAATCTGAATGCTCGTCAGACCGCCGCTTCTGCCAGCCAGGAGATTGCTGAACACGGATCGCTTTTTCTCAAAGGAATGGAAGCGGAGGTAATAGGGCATCAAGGTATGTTCCAAAAGCACTGCCTTCAGGGATAGGATGCCATCGGGGAGCTGCTTAATAACAACGTGGCAGTCACCTCCCGGGAACAGCCTTCCATGAGTTAGAGGATGCTCTCCATAGAGTTCGTGCAGAGTTGTCGCGGCCTTCTGCCGTCCAGATCGGACATGGTATCGGCAGAGGACACTGTACCACCACTCACCTGGGTAGGGTGATGGAAAGTATGTCAGCATATCTCAGGCCACCCCTCCACCAGATCATTTTTCTGAAGGAAATGCAGCAGCTCTTGACCTGCAGCAAAAGCAGCCACCAGGTCAAGGGCATCTCTCGCTGTAGCTCTGCGACCTCTCTGGTTGGCATACAGGCGAGGGACCGGCTCCTGGGATTCCTCTGGGGTGTCCCTGGGGGCTTCTCCAGCGGATTGTGTGGGCGGAGCATCATCGTTTTCAGCATCGTTGACCTCAAAATCAGATAGATATGTCCCTCCGGAGTAAATTTTGGGGACTTTGATTGCAAGTATGTCGATTGCCTTCTGCATTACACGCTCATCGATCCGGGCCTGTCCCTGAAGAAG
>CAMWTF010000164.1 GCA_947177105.1 uncultured Lachnospiraceae bacterium
CCATAAAGGTAGTCACCTGATCCATGTACAAGTCAATGTCCGGTATATCCTCCGGGCGGATATACTCAATCCTGCTCAGGCTGTCCAAGATGCTGTTTAACAGATTCTCTGTGTCTATCGTCATATTTCCCTCTTCCCTGCATACCGCAGGCTGGCCTGTAATATTGGGCTAATACATATCTGCCACTATTGTAAATTATATAGTATTTAAAACTACATGACAACCTTTTTCTTTAAAAAAGAAATCTTTTCGTGCGTATTTACTTTAGAACTTTAATATGTTAAAATAGAGAATAAGTACACAGAAAGGGTTTATAAAAGACAATGAACAAGAAAATTAAAACAGAGGCAGTGGACAGGCTGTTTGAGGCAATTCTCTGTCTGCAGAACAAAGAAGAATGCTATGTTTTTTTTGAGGATCTCTGTACCGTGAACGAGCTTTTATCCCTGTCACAGCGTTTTGAGGTCGCCTCCATGTTAGACGACCACAAGACCTATCTGGAGATCGCAGAGAAAACCGGCGCTTCCACCGCTACCATCAGTCGGGTGAACCGTTCCCTGAACTATGGCAACGACGGCTATGACATGGTCTTTAAAAGGATGACTCCCCCCAAAGAGCAATAGGACAAAAAAGCAGACGGCGTTTCCCGCCGTCTGCTTTTTTGTCTTTTGGCCTATAATATATCAGACCCGCTGCCAGAATTTCCCCGAGTGTCATCCTGCCAGTCCATGTTGTCCTCCTGTGCCTCCCGGAGCGCCTCCTGCAATGCCGTCTTTGTGGAACGCTTTCCCTCCTTGATGGCCTTCTTAGCCTCGGGATTCTTCCTGCGGGGAGCATCCTGATTCATATTACATCTGCCCTGGAAAATAGCATTCTCGTCAATGACGATCACGTTCGTGGTAATATCCCCGATAATCTTGGCTGTGACGGTCAGCTCCACCTTGCCAGGGGCCTCTATATTACCCACCACATCGCCGCCGAGAATCGCCTCACCGGCCTCAATGTTTCCCTCTATCCGAGCGCCGGCGCCCATGATCAAAGTGCCTGACACATATACGTTGCCCTGCACCTCTCCGTCTATCCTGGCGCTCTGCTTCACGATAAAGTCCCCGTTAATCTGGCAATCCTGACCCAGAATTGTCGTTATGACTGCGTCTTCCTTTTTTCTTGACATACTCTCCTCCCATTCTGCCGCCCCTGCGGCCTGAAAATTTCTGAAGTGGATGCGCTCCCACTATCCGCTGATATCAATCAACTGCATGGGATTGATATAGCCCCCATCCTGTTGAATCTGGTATCCCAGCCTGGTATTGTCGCTGCTGATATAGAAGAGTGCGCCTCCCTGGGCCACTGTGTCACCTGCCTTCACCAGACTTTTCCCCCTATTGCGGTAAATGGTCACATAGCCGTTGCCATGGTCCAGCACCACCCGGCCTCCATAGTCCGCGTCCTCTCCCACCTCTGTCACTACCCCGGTGGCGGCTGCAACTATGACATTCTCCGCAGTACCGTTCAGAATGCAGGTGGGTTCTCCCTCGGTAATCTCCTCGATGGAAGCGGAACCTGTCATGGGAAATATGCTCGGTATACTCTGCTGCCGGATATTTTCCTCCAACGCATTTACCTCTTCCGTCTTCTGGTTCACCGTGTCGCTCAACAGATCAATTTTACTGTTCAGCGCTATGACCTCGCTCTGCAAATCCAGTTTCTCGGTCTCCGCCGCCGACAGTTTCTCCTGAAGATCCGCCGTTGCCGCCTGGATATCCTCAATCCTCTGGTTGGCAAGCTCCCACACACTGGACTTGTACTGCTCCTCGTAGATGATACGGCCTATCACATAGCCCACGCCAATACAGAATACCACCATCAGGATTTGGAACACCCAATGGCTTAAGCGCAGGTGGCGCACCCCCGCATCCGCTGCATCTGAGGCAACGATCACCACACGGTTTGTCTTCCGTTTATGCTTTTTGGATTTCATCTAAGTCTGTCACCTCCAATGAACAAACACTATTCTACCACAACCATTTCAATTTCTCAATAAAAATTAATAACTTTGTAATATTTGACTCATTTTCTTATGTCTGCTGCCAAAAAAAGTGAGGATTTTCTGTAAAAATCTCATAAAAACTATTTACAATTTCTATTTCTTGTGTTATCCTTGAATCGTTGTAACAGTGCAACATACATTTTTTTGGAGGTATCAACAATGAACAAAGGTACAGTAAAGTGGTTTAACAACCAAAAGGGCTATGGTTTCATCTCTGATGAGTCTGGCAATGACGTATTCGTACACTACTCCGGGCTGAACATGGAAGGCTTCAAGTCTCTTGAAGAGGGCCAGGCAGTGGAGTTCGAGGTAGTAAACGGCGAGAAGGGACCTCAGGCTGTAAACGTAACAAAGTTATAAGAAACACTTATAACATCTATAATCAGTAACACGATGTACCTGTTCTTAATATAATGAAGAATTGTTTAATGAATAGCAATATCGTTTTATGGGATTAGAGACAAAGGGCTGACAAAATCTGTCAGCCCTTTTCTTTGCAGATTTCCAACACCTTCTCCCACTTAAGCGCTCCCCCAAACAGATCCAGGGCGCTGCCCACAGTCACATGCAGCCGATTCTGTCCCAGTTTTTTTAAAAGACGCAAATCCTCATAGCTATGTACACCCCCGGCGTAGGTAACCGGCAGCTTTCCCCATGCTCCCAGCAGGGACGCAAGCTCCTTTTCAATACCGCTGGCTTTTCCCTCCACATCCACAGCGTGTATCAGAAATTCACAGCAATAGCCTGCCAGACGGTCCAAAAGCCAGGGTGTCAGCGCCTCCTGACTGGCCTTCTGCCACCGGTCGGTCACGATCCGGTACTGCCCCTCTATCTTCCGGCAGCTCAAGTCCAGCACCAGCCGCTCTCTGCCCACTGTCTCCGCCAATTCCTCCAGCCGCCCATAGTCCACCTTGCCGTCATAAAAAACATAGGAGGTCACTATGACCTGGGAGGCGCCAGCCTCCAGATATTCCCGGGCATTGCCTGTGTGGATACCGCCGCCCACCTGCAGTCCTCCCGGAAATGCGCGCAGCGCTCCAAGGGCCTGCTGTCTGGTAGCCTCATAGTGTTCGCTGCCTGCGCCGTTCAGCAGGATAATATGTCCGCCCCAAATGCCCGCTTCCCGGTAAAGTCTGGCATAGAAAGCCGCATCTTGTTCAGAGACAAAATTTTCCGTCGCCTGATTGCCCTGATCCTTCAAACTGCCGCCCACAATCTGTTTGACTCTTCCGTTATGAATGTCTATGCAAGGTCTAAAATTCATACAAAAAATACCTCTTTCTGCTCCAAATTTTTCCATATTCTTCTTCTCGTCTCCCGAATCTCTGTATAAATAACGCACAGATACACATAATATGTGCAGAGCCAAAAACAATCATTCAGGAGGAGTTATGATGAAAAAGCGATTTAATGGTAAAAAGCTTATTGTAATGGGTATGCTTATGGCTTTTATGTGCATGGCCTCGGCATGTACCAGAAACAAGGATAACAATAACGATCCCAGCGATATGGCAGGGAACCAGACCACCAACGAAAACAGCGGCGGCGCCACGGCCAACAACACCGGCAGCAATTCCGGTTCCGGCAGCATCACCGGAACTGGCGAGGGCAATTCCAATACCAATAATACCAATGGAAATAATACCGTAAACGACTCTACGGGTGGCTCTACCGTAGGCAATGGCGGCAGCACCGTCGGCAATGCAGTGGACGATGCCGGAAACGCCATAGGCGATGCAGCGGATGATGCGGGCAACGCAGTTGGAGGCATTATAGACGATGTGACGGATGGTGTCTCCGATATCATTGATGATATGACCGGGGATAATACCGGAGATGTCTCCGATTCCGCCCTAGGCAACGGAAGTACCAACGGCACAGATAACGGAACTGCCAACGGCACAGGTAACGGAACTGCCAACGGCACAGGTAACGGAACTGCCAACGGCACAGGTAACGGAACTGCCAATGACACGGGTTCTGCCGCTGGCACTGCCGGCAGCGGTGCCACCACTGGTGCAGGGACGGGCTCTGCCACTCGGTAAATTTCACACATCTTAACAAAAGGCCACAGGTATGTACATCCTGTGGCTCTTTTATTCCAAATTTTATAGCTGCGCGTCAATGACATGGCTCATATTGTACATGCCTGCGGGCTTTCCCGCCAGAAACTTGCCTGCCTGCACTGCTCCCTTGGCAAATACCGCCTTGGAGTAGGCGCTGTGGGAAAAGGTGATCACCTCGTCCTCTCCGGCAAAAATCACATCATGGTCTCCCACAATGGTGCCGCCGCGGACGGCGCTGATGCCAATCTCTTTTTTATCTCTCTTCTCTCTCCTCTGGCTTCTGTCATAGATGTACTCGTAAGTATTGCCGCATTCCTCATTGATGGACTCCGCCAGCGCCAGCGCCGTGCCGCTGGGAGCATCCACCTTCTGGTTATGGTGTTTCTCCACGATCTCGATGTCGTATCCTGCAGGAGCCAGCACCCCCGCCGCATCCTTCAGCAGCTTCAGCAGCAGATTGATGCCCAGGGACATATTGGCGGACTTAAGAACCGCCACCTTCTTGGATGCCTCCTCCACCTTGGCTAACTGCTGTGGACTCAGTCCCGTGGTACAGAGTACGCAAGGGAGCCTGCGGGACACGCAGTAATCCAATAGTCCGTCAACCGCTGGTGCCGCCGAAAAGTCAATCAGCGCGTCCGCCTCCACATCACAGGCGTTGATATCCGTAAACACCGGATAAGAATTGTGTCCATCGTCCTGCATGTCAATGCCCGCCACCAGTTCCGCCTCCGGATCCTGTGCCACAATATTGCTGATCACCTGGCCCATTTTTCCGTTACATCCATGCATAATCAATCGAATCATATTTTTTCTCCTATTTATAGTACCGCATATCCCCTACCGACACACCAGACCGGTGAAGCATATAGGGCCGCTCTGGCGTCCATCTATGCTTCAGTGCGCCGTCCGTGGATATGCTGTGGATATGCTGACTTTTAGTACCGCATATCCCGGAATCTACTGCTTTAGAGTTTTACGGATTCAGTCAAGTATGCCGTACTCCCGCATAGCCTTCTCCAGCCTTGGTACATTGGCATCCTCCATGTCCGTCAGGGGGAGCCGCAGAGCGCCTGCACCCTTGCCCATCAGATTCAGAGCCTTCTTCACGGGGATGGGGTTCACTTCACTGAACAGTGCGCCGCACAGATCCATGGCCTCCAGCTGCATCTGGCAGCTTCCGGCCACATCCCCGGCAAAGAATTTCGCACAGATCTCATGGGTCTGGCGGGGAGCCACATTGGACAGCACGGAGATCACGCCCTTGCCGCCCAGGGACAGAATGGGCACAATCTGGTTGTCATTGCCGGAATAGATATCTACGCTGCCTTTCGCCAGCGCTGCCAATTGGCCGATCTGAACAATATTGTCGCTGGCTTCCTTCACACCCACAATATTCTCACAATCCCGGCACAGCCGCACAATAGTCTGGGGCAGGATATTGCAGCCGGTACGGCTGGGCACATTGTACAGCAGAATGGGCACTTTTACAGAATCGGCCACCGTCTTAAAATGGGTATACAGGCCGTTTTGGGTGGCTTTATTGTAATAAGGGGACACCAGCAGCAGGCCGTCCACGCCGAACTTTTCCGCCTCCTGGGACAAATACACCGCTGTCTCCGTACAGTTGGATCCGGTTCCCGCAATCACGGGGATCCTTCCCTTCACCACTTCCACACAGTGGCGGATCACCTCCAGATGCTCCTCGTGGCTCATGGTGGATGCCTCCCCCGTGGTACCGCAGACTATGATGGCATCCGTTCCGCCGTCTATCTGAAACTCCACCAGTTCCGTGAACTTCTCGAAGTTCACACTTCCGTCCTCATGCATCGGGGTGACAATCGCCACTCCCGCTCCTGTAAAAATAGCCATACTTTTTTCCTCCTATTTAGAGTTCCGCATATCCCCGGCCGACACACCGGACCAGTGAAGCATAAATGGCCGCTCTGGCGTCCCTTTATGCTTCAGTGCGCCGCCCGCG
>CAMWTF010000165.1 GCA_947177105.1 uncultured Lachnospiraceae bacterium
TTCATAGATATACTAATAAGTATAGGCATCCGCAGATCCTGTGTGAATCTGCGGGGCGGTAAACAGGAGGTAGTTTTTTTGTGGAACTGATTAAGAAAAATATACATATGGACCGCGTCAGGACCCAGGCAGTATCCCAGATCACGCTGGAGGAGGATATGAATATCCCGGACCAGAAGCCGGATGTGAGCAGCCTGTGCTTTGACAGGGCCTCCGTGATGATCGATGAAGTAAAGCCCTACACGGACTATGTGCAGGTGCGGGGGAGACTGTGTTTTGCAGTGCTGTACCATACCCAGGAGGAGGGCTGCGGCCTGGTGACGCTGGAGGGCAAGATTCCCTTTGAGGAAAAGATCAATATGCAGGGTGTTCAGGGAAGCGATATGGTGCATGTACAGAATACGCTGGAGGACCTGAGCGTGGGCATCATAAATTCCCGCAAACTCAGCATCCAGGCGGTGGTGATGCTGACGGCCCTGGTACAGGAGCTCTATGACGAGGAGGCGCCCATCGGTCTCTACGGGGAGGACAATGCGGAGTACCGCCGCACCCCGGTGGAGGTGGCCCAGATTGCCATCTGCAAGAACGATATTTTCCGGGTAAAGGAAGAGATCCCCCTGCCTGCCAGCTATCCGAACATGTTCCAGATCCTTTGGAGCAGCCTGGCTCTGGATGATGTGGAGTGCAAACCCCTGGAAGAAAAACTGGCGCTACAGGGAGACCTGCATCTGTTCCTGCTGTATGAGGGCGAGGGGGAGGAACATCCCGTGCGCTCCTTTGAGACCACGCTGCCTTTCAGCGGCATGATGGAATGTCATGGCAGCAAGGACGGCATGATTCCCGACATTCAATTCATGATGGGGCAGCAGGACCTGGATATCCGCCCGGATCTGGACGGGGAGGAGAGGATCGTCGGTCTGGAGACAGTGCTGGATATTGACATACGGCTTTATGAGGAGGAACAGACAGAGATTCTGACGGACATCTATGGAGTGACCAAGGAGCTTACCACTATCAGCAGACCCGCGTCCCTGCGGCGGCTCCTGTCCAGAGTAAACGGCAAGATGAAGGTGAATGACCATGTGCGCATCCAGAACAGGGATGCGGGAATCCTTCAACTGCTGCACAGTCAGGGCACGGTACAGCCGGATCGGCAGGAGGTGACGGAGGCCGGGCTGGAACTGTGGGGGAGCCTGCAGGTGAAGGTGCTGTATATCACCGGGGCGGACGATATGCCCTATGCCAGCACGACGGCCCAGATTCCCTATCACTACACATTGGAGATACCGGGCCTGGAAAAAGAGGATATCTGCGATGTGAAGTGCAGCGTGGAACAGCTGCAGGTGACCATGCTGGACGGTGAGGAGATGGATGTGAAGGCTGTGCTGGTCTTTGGCACCATCGCTTTCCGCAATATTCCGCTGGAACTGATAGGGGATGTGATAGCAGCTCCGCTGGATACCCATAAGCTGGGCACACTGCCCGGCATGACCATCTACATTGTAAAGCCCGGAGATAATCTGTGGAACATCGGCAAGCGCTATTACCTGCCGGTGGACCAGCTGCGGGAACTCAACGAACTGACCAGTGACGAGCTTACGCCGGGCCAGAAGCTCCTGGTGGTCAAGGGCTGCATGGTATAAGAAAATCATAGAAGTGTACCACATAAAAAGACGGGAACCCGTAAAGGGTTTCCGCCTTTTTTATGTGACTTATTCACGATAACAGAAAATCCGCAGAGCATGCCTTCTGTTATCAGCCTGCGTCCTCAGCCATCTTGTCAAAGCCGGACAAAACGGCATCATAGGTCTGCTGGCAGATGCTGGGAAGATTTCCGCCCCATTTCTTCTCAGCCTGCTTGTAGCCCTTCTCAAAAGCAGCACGCATCTTATCGACCTTGTCGGGATCGCCGCCAGTCAAAGCCGTGGCAAAGCTCAGGATACGGTCGGAGGTCTGCTTTACGCCCCAGTAGCCGTCCTCAGCGATGTCCTTCTGGGCCTGCAGCCGGGTGGCAGGATCAACCTTGTAGTTGCCGCTGCGCAGGAACTGCCAGATATCATTGGCCTGCCCGTAGGCGGTGGACTGCTTGCTCATCATCTGCTCTACCAGGCTTCTCAGCTGGGAGGTGCGTGCCTCAGCATCCGCCTTCAACTGATTTATCACGCTGGTGTTAGGCGTGTAGGTCTTCTTGGCAGAATCTGTGGTCTCCGCAGAGCGCTCATATACCACGCCGCTGCCCTCGGCTGTGGTGGTGCTCTTTGCGGTCTCTGCGGCCGTGGATTCCCTGGCAGCAGTTGTGTAACTGCTATAGGCGGCCTGTGTTGATGTAACTCCGTTTACATTCATATTGACCTTCTTTCCGGCGCTATAGCGCCTTTTTTGTTCGCATCATCCGTGATGCGGTATCGATACAGATACTTGTATGGTATATTTCGGCAAAAATCACAAAATATTTATAGACGTAAATCATCTTTTCAAAAAGTTTATGTATCTCTGAGAAATCATTTCCCCATTAGTAAAGTAAACCGGATAAAATGACCCATTCGCTTCATTATACTGCAAAATAACCCCGCCATACTTGTAACGATTATCGGCGCAAATTACAATATAAAACCACATAAGAGACACTGTGTAGATATACCGTTGTCTGTCCCGGTACACATGCCATTTATCCCAGATCGTGGACAGCGGCAAAGCGGTTGGATATGTTGTGGGCGTATAAATACGGATGGATGCGGTATCGCAGGCCGGCCTGCGATATGCGGAGAAGAGGTAAGAATGGACGAAAAGAGGGAGCTTGTCAGGAGGACCATGCAGATTGTCAAAGATATTTTCCAAAAGAACACACGGGCGGTCTCGTACTGTAAGGGTAATATGGAATGGCGGTTCAACCATATGTCCGGCTATGGTCTGTATTGTCCCTCTGTCAGGAAAGCGCTGCAGGGATGCGGGGGGGAGGACCGGCGGATTCGCCATCATCAGTACCATGTGCAGACCATCACGGATCAGGTGCATCTGGTGAGCGGCCTTTTCTGTATAGTTTCCGGACAGGAAGGAGAGGACTCCCAAGGGACCTGGGGGCTTCAAGGAACCCAGGGGCTTCAAGGAACCCCCTATGAGATAATGGTCTGCATGTCGGACGGCTTGGCGGAGTGCGTCCATGTCTATGGCGTAAGGACGGCCAGGCTTCTGTGCAAGGTACAGGGAATTCATGAAGAGGTATTCTTTTTGGAGGAGGCGGAGGTCCTCTACATTGAATCCGCCCACAACAATGTGATATGGCATTGCCGGGGATATCAGGTGGAGAGCAGGGACTCCCTCAAGCGTCTGGAGCAATGCCTGCCGGAGCGCTTTATACGCATCCACAGAGGCTACATCATCAACACGGAGCAGATTCACAGCATCAGAAGCAACGAGGTACATATGTCCAACGGCGACACACTGATTATTCCTATGCGAAACAGCGCCAGTATGCGCAGGATCCTGCTGGCACAGATGGAAAAGGTTCTTTTGTCCCCGGAGGGAACACATTCCTCCCAAAAGCTGGAATCTGACATTGCGGATGGATTACAATTCCCAGTGCAACGGACAGTTACCTGACAGCATTTCCCGCATAGCGCACGGATCCATGTCTGGATGCTTCAGCGGCCAGATGATGATTGCGGCCCGTGTGCCTGAAGGGAGTATGTGAAAACTCAAATAGTAGAAACGGAGGAATTATCATGGCAATGGAGTACGATGTAAATGCTGAGAAACAGTTGGTAGTCAGGAAAGGCGCGAAGAACGAGAGCTATGATCTGACAAAGCCCATGAGTGAGAATGCGCTCATGGTCAAGGAGGAAAAGCAGGATATCCTGCATCAGATGGATCTGCCCACAGTGATTTCCAACCTGAATACCACGGTGGATTTGCTGAACATCTCTTACCATGCGGTGTACGGCTTCCCGGAGCAGTCCCAGGTGTTTGGCCTGCAAAAGAGCATTATGGATCTGAACGACAAGGGTATCATAGTGGTGACGGATTTCAAGGATCAGTCATCCGTGGTGGTGGCGGAATTGGTGGGCGTCTACAGATGGCTGATAAAGGGCATGGAAAGCGTGGCCATCAGCAAGCTGGAGAATTTTGCAAGCCGAGCGGCAGGTATGAGCGAGCAGGCCATGGAGATGGCGGACGGATATCAGACCGCTGCCGACAGGACTGCTGCCGTATTGCGGAAGGTTATGGATCAGAACGCAGCGCAAGTGGAAAAAAGCGCTAACCTCACCAAGATGATGAATGAGTTGGAGGCGGCCCAGGCCAATGTAGAAGCGCTCCAGAAATCTGTGGAGGAAAGCTTAAGCGGGCTGCAGAAGGAGTATAACCGTCTGATCAAGGTAGATGATGACGAACGAAGCCACAAGAAGACCATGGATATCATGGGGGCAGTGTTCGGATTTCTGGGAGCCGCGGTTTCTGTGGCCTCATCGGCGCTGGGAGTCGGGGCTGCGTCTCAATCCGGGGCTCTGGCTGAAGCCAGCAGACGCAGAGAGCAGGAGTACGATGCGGCGGAAAAGCAGAAAAAGGATCTGGAGAATCAGCTGCGGGAGAAGGAGAACGAGATTACAGGGCTGGAGCAGAAACTGCGGGATCTGGTAGCCCAGGAGGAGCAGGCGGAAGAGGCAGAGAAGGAGAAGTTGAAAAAGGAGATCTCCGACACCAGGAACAAAATCACCAGTGCCAGAAAGGAAAAGGAGCGTCTGGAAAATGACAAAAAAGCCGCCGGCGATATGCTTGAGAGACTGGGCGATATGCTGAAGAAACAGGGGGAGCAGATGCAGCAAAGCGCGATAAGCAGTGCAGATGCCAGCCAGTTCCGGGCGGAACAGATGAGCGCCATCTATACGGAGATCATGAACCTGGAGAAGCAGAAGGCGGAGCAGGTGGGTCTGCTGGCAAAGTATGCCAAGCAGATGGAGGCCACCGTCATCGACCAGCATTCCACCGAGGCGGCGATCCAGTCCCTGATTCTGGCGGTTTCCTGCCTGAAAAAGTCCGTGGTGGCACTGAAGGATATCGCTCTGTTCTGGTCGTCCCTGGAGAGAAGCTGCCGGGCTCTGGCGGATGCCACCTTTAAGGACGATATCAAGGCTCTGCAGTCCGCGGACAAGGCGGATCGCATCGAGGCATACCAGAGCGCCGAGATCATGTATCCCATCGCGTCCTATATGGCAAAGTGGGTGGCCATCCTGTCGGTGAGCCGGGAATATCTAGCTGCGGCGGAAAAGACCAGGAAACATTTGAACGAAACAGTTACCGACTCCGATTCCGTGACCATGTCCCGGGAGGACCATTGGAATCTGGCCTCCAGACTGGCAGGCGAAGTTGGCGATATCCTCACCCAGCAGGTGGCGGCCAGCGCAAAATAAACGGGCAACTTTTTATAGGAAGGGATTATATGGAAAATATAGGATTTTTAAAGTATCTGAGTACCATGCGCACCATCTTTGAGGCGGTTTCCATCGCCGCCTCCTCCCTGATGGAGATGAATGCTATGAATGTGGCTCCCACAGAGGAGGAAAGCGCGCGGCTGCAGGCTTCGTTTGCCGAGATCGCCAGCCATATTCACCAGCTGAAAGAGGAGTCCCAGGAAAAAATAGAGGAATATACAGCTAGAAAAGAGGAGAGTGCCATAGCGTCCGAGGCATCCGTCAAAGAGTATACCCGGATGCAGGAAAATCTGATCCGGCTGGAGAAGGAAAACGCGGATGCCAGAGTTGAACTTGCCCAGAAAACCACCGAAAAGGACGAGTACGAGAGGAACTGTAAGAAAACCGAGGCGGATTTGGCGGATCTCACCCGACGGAGGGATCAGGAGGTAAAAAAAGCCAAAAAAAAGAAGAAGGATTTGAAGAAATGGTTCTGGGTACCGGGTTATGGGCTTTATCTTGCAATAGACACATTGGTCAATGAACTGAACAACGATATCGAGTCCCTTACCCGCCGCAGGGACGAAGAGCGTCGGCGACTGGACGTCCTTGCCGGACAGTACAGTAAGGTCAGTCGGGAGGTGGAGGAGCGAAGCCGGCAGATCGAGATGGTCAAGGACAGGATGCAG
>CAMWTF010000166.1 GCA_947177105.1 uncultured Lachnospiraceae bacterium
AAAGGGATCGTCCGCCCGGGAGGCCACGGGGATGATAGAGGGGAAGTCCGTTGCCTGGAAAAACGAACTGCTCTTCTCGGAGGGCATCAATTACAATGAGCTGCCCAGCTGGCAAAAGCGGGGAATTGGGTTATATCATTCTGTCTATGAAAAGAAGGGATATAATCCCATAAACGGCCAGGAGGTGTTATGTACCCGCGGCAGAATAGAGACGGAGTTGGAACTGAAGATCGGAGAGGAGTATCAGGAGTGGGTGGTTTCCCTGTTGCAGGATCCACAATAAAAGGGGGTTTCTGTGAAATTTCCAATGTGGCTGGGCCGGAGGCAGGAAGGTGGAAAGCCGATAAAAGGAAACGGAAATGCAGGATTTTTAATCAGAGGAGGATTACATATGGCATACGTAAAAGAATATTGGGACGGCAAGGAGAAGAGAGCGGAGCAGGCCGTAAGCCACACGGAGGAGATGGCCAGAGTCTATGAAAAGGAGATACGGGATGCCATAGAGCGGACCATTGTCTACGACGTGGATTTTGCCTGCAGTAGGGAACATATCTGCGAGGGCAAATTTGCGCTGGAACCTCTGGACAGCGTATCCGCCGTTCTGAAAGCCGCGGAAAGCTGTAAAAGACCCCTGGCTGTCCTGAATTTTTCTTCCTATAAAAATCCGGGCGGCGGATTTTTGGGCGGCAGCAAAGCCCAGGAGGAATGCCTCTGCCATGAGTCATTTTTATACAATGTCCTCCCGCCGATGACAGTACAATTTTATGAGTTGAACAATCATAAAAAAAACCGGGCCATGTACCAAAACAGAGGTATGTACACGCCGGGGGTGGTCTTTATGAGGGACCAAAAGCGGGCGGTCTGTGACGTGATCACCTGCGCAGCCCCCAATATTTCGGCGGCGCACAGGTATCAAAGTGTTTCTTATGAGGAGAACACAAAGATTCTCAGATCCAGGATCAGGTTCGTGCTGGACATCGCCAGGGAAAATCAGGTAAACACGCTGATCCTGGGAGCCTACGGCTGCGGCGTTTTCGGCCAGAAAGGGGCGGAGGTGGCAAGTATTTTCAAGGAATACTTGGAGACCACCCATAAGTGCTTCGAACAGGTTATCTTTGCCATCCCGGAGGGAAAGGACGGCAATTACCGGGCATTTGCGCAGGTGTGGGGAAAGATAGGAGAGAATTGAGATGAGTGAATTAGATATTTTGAGCAAGTATATCAGCCGGGTGCTGCGGCACAGACCGGAGGATGCAGGCATAGGGCTGGATGAACACGGCTGGGCCGATGTGGAGGCGCTTATAGCAGGCGTGAATGCTGCCGGGAAGAGAATTGACAGGAAGATTTTGGAGGAGATTGTCAGGACGGACAAAAAGCAGAGATATTCATTTAATGAAAACGGGACATTAATCCGTGCCAACCAGGGGCACAGCATTCCGGTGGATGTGGAACTGGCAAAGCTGGAGCCTCCGGAGTATCTGTACCATGGCACGGCATATAGGTTTCTTGAAAGCATCCGGCAGCAGGGCCTGCTGCCCATGAGCAGGCTGTATGTCCATCTCTCGGGGGATGTGGAGACAGCCCGTGTGGTGGGAAAACGGCATGGCCGTCCCGTGGTTCTGAAAATCCACAGCGGTGATATGCACCGGGACGGATTTCCATTTTATCGGTCCCAGAACGGTGTATGGCTTGCCAAGAAAGTGGACGCGAAATATTTTGAACAGTTGGAAGAAGCTTAGGATTAAGGGAAAGGCAGTACAGACCGTCAGGGAAAAGAGTGGGGAGTGCATATGTCTGGCAGGGAAATAGCATCAAGGGTTGTGATATTGGTAATAGGGGCGGTTACCCTGACCGGATGTGGGGAGGCATCGTCCGGGCAGTCAATACCGGGGACAACGGAAATTACCGAAACGGAGACAGCGGATATTTCGGGGAATGAAATTACGGAACCGTCAGAAGGACTGCCAGAGAATGGTGTGACAGAAAATACAGCGGACCTGCCGGAGGACAGCCCAGCACATTCAGCGGAGTCTGAAGGAGAACAGATATCTGCTGCGCGGACGATACCCAGTGTGCCCACGCTGCCAGCTATGGGAAGTGAGCTTTCCGACTTTGTGCCGGAGGGCTGGGAGCTTATGGACAGCGTGGAACTGGATTACAATGGGGACGGCATCGCGGACTATGTGGGGGTGCAGGAGGTGCCGCGTGACGTGGAGAAAGACGAGGTAGGGTATGACTCCACGGATTTTCGAATTCTATTTGCGATAGAGAGCGAAGGTCCGGGGCAATATCGTCTGGACTTTCAGAATGAAAATCTGATTCCAACATGGGATGAGGGAGGGCCGTTTGGAGATCCCTATGAACCGCTGACGGCGGAGGGGAATTCTTTTACTACCAGCGCTTATGGCGGAAGCGCATGGAAGTGGTCAGAGACGTATACCTATACTTACAGGGACGGAACCTGGTATCTGACCTGGTCGGAAGTAGTTTCTATGTTTGGGCGATATATAGTGAATGAAGTGACAGATGACTGGGAGAAGGGTGTCCGTACCCGGAAGATACGAAGTGAAGATTTTGACAAGGATACAGTCTGGATGATGGAGGAGGCCGAGATGGAGGCCAAGGGCTATGATCTGGCATATGAGCTGAGACTGGACGAGCCGCCTACTCTTTATCAGGCCAGTAAACGCTGGGGGAGCCCGCCGGAACAGGTGACGGATTGGGAGGTGCGGGAGATTATACTTGCGGAGGGAATCGAGCTTTCGCGGGAGATGATAGAAATGCCGGGAAAATCACTGCTTTACAATGGCATTTATTATGATGAGAAGGGTGTACTATATACCTTCTGCCATGATGGCCAGGACGAGCAGCAGTACTATCTGGCCATGTACCGCTGGCAGGATAAGTCCCTGCATGTGCTGGCAAAGGAGGATGGCCCCTTTACTGATAATATGAAAGTCTATGGAGACAGGATATATTACAGCGCAGTCTATAAGTCCGCGGAAAATGGGGAAAATGTTGAGGAGGACGACGGCGCTGTTTTTCGGCTGAATCGAATCAATATGGATGGCACCGGAAAGGAAAGCGTATTTGAGACGCCCTATAGGGATCGGCAGATAGAGATAATGGACATCAGCGGCGGCGAGATTATAGTGAAGGTATACATAGGGGAGGAGCCTGATCCTGTCTATCGCATGGATGTGGATGGAGGTAATCTGCGGCAGATCGGGCAGATTCCCAGGGAATAAGGGAGCGGTTGCTGCTCGATCTTAAGGGGATATGGAAAAAGAGGATAACATATGTATAAGCAAAGGAGGACAGCAGAGTGCGAACTAAACACAGGAGGAAATGGATATTTTGCCTGTGGGGCGCTGTGTGCGCCTTATGGCTTGTGAGCTGCGGCGGGGAGGCCGCATTTCCACAGCCGGAGAAGGAGTCCCCGGAAAACACACCACAGCCAGAGAAGGAGTCCCCGGAAAATACACCACAGCCGGAAACCTCCGTCAGGGAGAACCCCTATGAACACACCATATTCGAACTGCTGGACGGGGAGTCCGCAGAGGAGTATCTGCAAGACTATGGGGTGGAGGATGTCAGTCCTGTCTGTTTTTATAGCCTGGAGGGAGAACCCAAGCTGGAACTGTACTTTGATGGGGAGACTGGCCGGGGATGTGGGCTGAAATATGAGGAGACGGAGGCAGGCGCTGATTTATTGGGGTTTGAGCTGGAGGGTTATTACAAGTCAGCATGGGCTTCATACTGGGATTACACGAATCCTTATTCCACAAAAATCCGGTATGATGACGGTGCGGTGCATGTTGACAGAGTTCCCTATGTACTGCGGCAATATAATTCCATATTGAAATTTGATGAGTCCTATGAGTATGATCAGGATGGCAGGCTTTGCGCCTATCATCTGGGCGGTGATGTGCAGGCGGAGGATGGAAATTGTGAGAAAGCGGAATTTTTTACGGTTTTCTTTTCCTACTGGGAGGAAGGCAGCCTGCGGGAAAAAGTATACAAGTACAATGAGGAATATTTTCAGCATGTCGCTGTGGGCGGTGAGCGGAGCGATGTATATGACGAGAGGGAACGGCTGCTCTATGTAGAAATTGAATATGATAGTGACTATTACTTTATTTATGAAGAGGATGCCATGATACCCACTGCCTACCTGGAACTGCATCCCCGTTGGATTGATTTCATCCGCCTGGAGGACAAAGACTATGACAACAGGGTGGATATTCCCAGGGACGGGGTGGAGGCGTTTCTGCGTCAGGTGGGCCTGTCCCCCCAGGATAAGTTTTATGAATATCAGTGGCGCCAGGAGACTTCCGCCGAAGTAGTATGGTCCTACTCAGATGCTGTACTTACTTTGTATTATGACCCGGAGCGGGAGCTGGGCTGCGGATATCTGGATTATCTCGGGGAGTCTCTTGAGGACATGTCAGGATTTATGTTTAAGGGGTGTGTGGAGATAGACTGCCGGGAAAAGGATCCCTATGGGGTATATGCGGAGTACAACCTTAGTGAGCATTATCGACTGGATGAGGTCGAGATTTACTATGGTATGTCCCCGAAAGAACTGCCGCAGGCGTATGAGCACGAAAGCCAGTATATCTGCGAATATGATGACGGGAGACTGATGCGTGTATGGATGTATGGAACCGGTTCGGCCAATGTGAGGTTCTTCATCTATGAGGGGGACAGTGATGTACCGTCTTATTGCCTGAATTTGGTTTCCGGCGTGGTTGCGGGCGCCACATTGTTTAAGTTTATTTATTAAAATTCGACAGCATGTTCCCGAATGTTTATCGCCGGCCTGTGTACCTGCTGGGAATATGCGGGACTCTAAATAGAGGAGGATATCACAATGTTTGAGATCAAGGAACTTTTTTTTCTGGACGGAAAGCCATTTCAGATTATCTCCGGGGCCGTCCATTATTTCAGGACAGTGCCCGAGTACTGGCGGGATCGCCTTGAGAAGCTGGTGAATATGGGGTGCAACACGGTTGAAACCTATGTGCCCTGGAATTTTCATGAGCCGGATAAAGGGAAATTCCTGTGGGAGGGGATGCATGATTTGTGCAGATTTATTGAAATCGCAAAGGAACTGGGCCTGTACATGATCGTCCGCCCGTCCCCCTATATCTGCGCGGAGTGGGAATTTGGGGGACTTCCCGCCTGGCTGCTGCGGGATAGGAACATGCGTCTGCGCTGTTCGTACAAGCCTTATCTCGAGGCCATCAGAGAATATTACAGCCGGCTTATCCCCAAGCTGGCTCCCTGGCAGATTGACCGGGGCGGCAATATCATCCTGGTGCAGATTGAAAATGAGTATGGTTACTATGGGAATGATACTGCCTATCTGGAATTTCTGCGGGATACTATGCGGGAGTTTGGCATAAGCGTTCCTTTTGTGACCTCGGACGGTCCCTGGAGCGAGCCGGGCTTTAAGGCGGGCATGGTGGAGGGCGCGTTGCCCACAGGGAATTTTGGCTCTTCGGCGGACTGCCATTTCAGGAGCATGAGGGAATATATGGGGGAAGACAGGCCGGTGATGTGCATGGAATTTTGGAACGGCTGGTTTGACGCCTGGGGGGAGGAGCACCACACTACGGCTCCAAAGAAGGCTGCCGCCGAACTGGATGAGCTACTGGCCCGGGGCAGCGTGAATTTTTACATGCTGGAGGGCGGCACCAACTTTGGCTTTATGAGCGGCAGAAACAGCGGCAGCAGGACAGCCGACGTGACCTCCTACGACTACGACGCGCCCCTCACCGAGGACGGGCAGATCACGGAGAAATACAGGCTCTTTAAGGAGGTAGTATCGAAGTACAGGCGCTTTGAGGAGATACCTCTCACAACCAAAATCCGGCGGAAAGCCTATGGGGAAATTCCCTGTAGTGGAAAAACGGATTTGTTTTCGGCGATCGGGAAAATGGCTGAGCCTGTGTACTCTCCGTTCCCTCTTTCGATGGAGGATATCGGGCAGAGCTACGGGTATATTCTCTACAGACTGAAAATCAGGGATGATGAGGCAGTGGACAGTATCCGTC
>CAMWTF010000167.1 GCA_947177105.1 uncultured Lachnospiraceae bacterium
CCCAATTTCTTCGCTGGAGTAGGTTCCAATCCGTCCTCCCGCCACTTCGCTGGTGGAACAGCCAATTACCAGAATATCTCCCTGATCCAGATGGGCAGCCGCCCACAACTCGCCAAGCACAGCCTGCAGCTGGTCCTGGACCTCCTCTAAATGTTCATATTTTTCCTCTGAAATGCCGTTTATACTCATGTCTTGCTTTTCTCCTTCTCCGCCACATGGTAGCGCTCCAATTCTTTTAAGGCAGCTTCCAGCTGGGTCTGTTTCCGATGCAGCTCCAGCTGGGCCTGCTCCAGTTCCGCCTCCGCCTGCTGACGCTCTGCCTGGGCCTGCTCCAGTTCCGCCTCCGCCTGCTGACGCTCTGCTCGCAACTTCTTCAGCCGCTTTTCCAGCTCTATGTCCGCCCGCCTTCGCTCTGCACGAAACTGCTCCAGTTCCGCCCGTGCCTCTTGGGTTTTGCGTCTCTCCTCCTGGATATCCATATGCTCCATATTTTCAAATAAATAGCCCATATTTCTGTTCTCCTTTATCTGAGACAGCATCTCTCGGGTTTCATCAGACGACAGATTCACTTTGCGGCATAATAAATATACCACATCCAAAACGATCTGCCGCACATGCTCAGGCGAATTGTTGACGATGCGGTTGATCCGATCTGCTGGCAAATCCAGCATCCTGTGCAAATCCTCCGCTGTCTGCGCTTTATGACCTTCGCCTGTGGAATATGCGGCTTACCGCCAGCAAAAGCCTGTCCTGTACAGAGCATCGCCACTGCGCAAATAGAAAATTACGCTCCGCTCCTGCTTATTAAAATAGATAATTGGGTAATAAAAGCAGGATTCCTTAAGAGAACATAGAAGTTCGTCAGATACGCTGTATGCGTCAAGCAGGCCAAAGCCCGGGAAATCTTTTGCTTTCAAAAGTATGGTAACATGAATTTCGCCGATTGGCAATACATATTTTTGTATTTCTTGAACCAAGCAGCTTTTTATGATAAGATATATAAAATAAGTACATTAAAACCGAAAATAAAGGAGATATACAAATATGGGTATTTTGGAACGCTTCACGAAGCAGGACAAGGCTCTCGAAACCGGATCGGATATATCTGCTGTCTCCCAGCTCAAAGACTTCCACCCCTTGGACACCGGACTGTCTCAGACCGTTCTGGCTTTGTCCGCAGAGTTTTGCGGGAAAGTTCTCCCAGCCCGCAGCCCTTGCAGCCGAGAGCAGTTCATCTCTCTGCTTGCAGGCATCTCTGCCCTGCGCAAGACTCCCGGCATCCCCGGCCCCGACCAGTCCGGCTCGGACTATTTCACCACCCTGCCCCGATGTGTTTCCCCTGAGGCAGAGGCGGAGTGCCGCACCCACCTGGAAAAGATCTTCGGCATCACGGACAGACAGTCCCTGATGGGCTTTTGCAATGATGAAATCCGTTGCCATCCCCAGTATCTGGACTTCGAGGGTTTCTGGGAAGGCCGTCCGCCCTTCGATATGGCTCAGCTGAACAAGAACGCGTTGGAAGCCTTTCAAATTGCACGGGACTTCTCCGCCCAGTTCTACCCCATTGTGGGGCACAACGGTTATCTGGCCTGGGACATCAGCGAGTGCGTAGGCCACCTGCGGGCGGGCTATGCCTGCGGTCTGCTGACCCGGGAGGAACTGGACGGGATGGCGGAGTACTGGATTGTCCAGGCACAGGTTTTCAAAAGCTGGACGGATTTTGCCATCAGCATGATATGCGGTGAGCTGTATTGGGACTTCCGACACGGCTCTAAACTGCCTGAACTGACTACAGGGCTGGATCTGTGGACGCGGCTAATCCGCATCCTGCTGGACAACGACACCGCCTGGGGCAGCGGCATGTGGTACGATCCGACAGATGATACGAGGCAAGGAAAATAGTGCGAGAAGAACTTCTAATGCTCACAGCAAAGGGTGATTTGCAAAGAAGTTCTAAGTCAGCGGATGGGAGTTGGATTGGTAAAATCTAACCCCGTCCTATCAAAGTATGCGGATTTCCTTGATAAACTCCTGCAGGCGTTCCTTTTGGGAACCGATAGACAGACCATTGTCATAAAAATCCAGAAACTCCTCCCGGGACAGCCATCTGTAGGAGATGGTCTCCCCCTTTTGCAACACGACCCCATTCTTGGGCCAGTCTGTCACCAGCAGATAGCCATGGTAAATGGCATGATGCTTATTATGAACTACTCTATAGAGTTCCTGAAGGGGGCCTGTCACCTCTATGCCGGTCTCTTCCCTCAATTCCCGGCAGGCTCCCTTCAAAGGACTTTCTCCTTTCATGGCACTGCCCCCGGCGCCTATCTCCCATTTGCCGGGGGATACCTCCTTTTCCCAGGAGCGCTGCATCAGCAGAAAGTCGCCGTCCGGGCTTTGCACCACCACCTCGCAGACCAGGTGATAGGCCCCGTCCGGAATTTTCTCTCCGCGGATCAAATCAAAGCCCAGCTTTTCCCCCGTCTCATTATATGCATCCCACAATTCCATCCGCATTCTCCTAACCTGGATAAACCAGAACCAAAATATAAATCCCTCGTAATCGCGTTCCCAATGTGTAAAGCCTGATATATAATGCATATCTTCACATAAATGCCTGTCCGTAACTCCCTAACCCCCGTCACAGGGACGCAATATCCACCAGCGACAGCTGCTTTCCCGCATTTTCCAGGCTGGTCACCAGCGCCCGGGCGGTGTCCATGGCCGTGATGCAGTACACACCCGTCTCAATGGCGGTGCGGCGGATCAAAAAGCCGTCCCTGTGCTTGTCCCGGCCCTGGGTGGGGGTGTCGATCACCAGGTCGATCTTGTGGCCCAGGATCAGGTCCATCACCGTGGGGGATTCCTGAGAGATCTTGTTGACCTTCCGGGCCTTGACTCCCGCCTCGCTTAACGCCGCCGCCGTGCTTCTGGTGGCGTAGATGGTATAGCCCAGCTTCTCAAAACGCCTGCCGATCTCTATGGCCTCACCCTTGTCCGCATCCTTGACTGTGATGATCATGTTCTTATGCCTGGGCAGATCCACGCCCGCCCCCAGAAACGCCTTGTACAGCGCCTCATGGAAGGTTTCCGCCACCCCCAGACATTCTCCGGTGGACTTCATCTCCGGCCCCAGGCTGATCTCCGCTCCCCGGATTTTCTCAAAGGAAAATACCGGCATCTTGATGGCGTAGTACTCCGCCTCCGGCTGCAGCCCCGGCTTGTATCCTAGTTCCCGGATGGTCTTGCCCAGAATCACCTCCGTGGCCAGATCCACGATGGGGATTCCCGTCACCTTGCTGATGTAAGGCACCGTGCGGGAGGAGCGGGGATTCACCTCGATCACATACACATCCTCCCCGATGGCGATGAACTGGATGTTGATCAGCCCCTTCACATGCAAAGCCCTGGCCAGCCTGCGGGTGTACTCCGCAATCTTGTCCTTGATGAGCTTGCCGATGGTGGGCGCCGGATACACGGAGATGCTGTCCCCGGAGTGTACACCTGTCCTTTCAATATGCTCCATAATGCCCGGAATCAGGATGTCTGTGCCGTCGCACACCGCATCCACCTCAATCTCCTTGCCCTGGAGATACTTGTCCACCAAAATCGGATGATCCTGGGCGATCCGATTGATGATCTCCATAAACTCTTCGATCTCCTGATCGGAGATGGCGATCTGCATGCCCTGACCTCCCAGCACATAGGAAGGCCGCACCAGCACCGGGTAGCCCAGGCGGCCTGCCACTGCCTTGGCTTCTTCAGCAGTGTAAACAGTGCCCCCCGCCGCCCGGGGAATCTCTGTCTCCTCCAATATTCTGTCAAAAAGCTCCCGGTCTTCCGCCGCGTCCACATCCTCCGCCTGGGTTCCCAGAATGGGTACACCCATTTTCATCAGGCTCTCCGTGAGTTTGATGGCGGTCTGCCCGCCGAACTGCACCACGGCCCCGTCAGGCTTTTCAATGTTCACGATGGACTCCACATCCTCCGGGGTCAGAGGCTCAAAATACAGCTTGTCCGCAATGTCAAAATCCGTGCTGACCGTCTCCGGGTTGTTGTTGATAATGATGGTCTCATACCCCGCCCGGGAGAAGGCCCAGGTGGCATGGACGGAGCAATAGTCGAACTCGATGCCCTGACCGATGCGGATGGGGCCGGAGCCCAGCACCAGCACCTTTCTGCGGCCCTGGCTGGCTGTGGCCTCATTTTCCCCGCCGAACACGGAATAGTAATAGGGAGTGGCAGCGGCAAATTCCGCCGCACAGGTATCCACCATCTTGTACACTGCCACGATGCCGTTGTCATGGCGCATCTGCCTGATCTCATCTTCGCTCCTGCCGGTGAGCCGGGCGATCACCTGATCCGGGAACTCCAGCCTCTTGGCCTCCCGCAGCAATTCCACCGTCAGTTCCTGGGGCTGCTCCTGGCACCCTTGCGCCTGTCCCCAGTATTCCTGGTTCTCCTGCATCTGCCCCACTGTCAGTTCCTGGCACTCCCGCCTGTGTTCCTGAGACTGCCTCCGCGTCCGCTCCAGCGCCTGCTCCATCTCCACCAGAACTGCTATCTTGTCAATAAACCACACATCAATCATAGTGATATCATGAATGGTCTGATAGTCAATACCCTTGCGCAGCGCCTCCGCTATCACATAGATCCGCTGATCGTCCACCACCTGCAGCTTCTCCAGCAGTTCCTCGGAAGAAAGGGCTGTAAAGTCATAACTCCGCAGGCAGTCCACATGCTGTTCCAGAGAACGGATGGCCTTCATCAGCGCCCCCTCAAAGTTACTGCAGATGCTCATGACCTCGCCGGTGGCCTTCATCTGGGTGGTTAATGTACGCTTTGCCGTAATAAATTTATCAAAGGGCAATCTGGGAATCTTCACCACGCAGTAGTCCAGGGCCGGTTCAAAGCTGGCATAGGTTTTTCCCGTTATGGCGTTTTTGATCTCGTCCAGGGTATAGCCCAGGGCGATCTTGGCCGCCACCTTGGCGATGGGATAGCCCGTGGCCTTGCTGGCCAGGGCGGAGGAACGGCTCACCCTGGGATTTACCTCGATCACACAGTATTCAAAACTGGTGGGATGCAGGGCAAACTGCACGTTGCAGCCGCCGGTGATCTGCAGCTCGTCGATAATATGCAGAGCAGAGCTGCGCAGCATCTGGTATTCCTTGTCGCTGAGAGTCTGGGAGGGAGCCACCACAATGCTGTCCCCGGTATGCACCCCCACCGGGTCCATATTTTCCATGTTGCAGACGGTGATGCAGTTGCCTGCGCCGTCCCGCATGACCTCGTACTCGATCTCCTTCCAGCCGGCGATGCAGCGCTCCACCAGCACCTGCCCCACCCTGGAGAGGCGCAGGCCGTTTTCCAGAATCTCCTCCAGTTCCGCCTGGCTGTGGGCAATGCCGCCACCGGAGCCTCCCAGCGTATAGGCCGGGCGCAGCACCACGGGATAGCCGATCTGATTGGTAAAGGCAATGCCGTCCTCCACATTTTCCACCACCAGGGAGGCGGCGCAGGGCTCCCCGATGCGCTCCATCAGGTCCTTGAACTCCTGCCGCCCCTCCGCATTGCGGATGGTGGCGGCGGTGGTACCCAGCAGCTTTACCCCATGGGCTGCCAGAAAGCCGGATTCCTCCAGTTCCATGCCCAGATTCAGCCCCGCCTGGCCCCCCAGGGTGGGCAGGATGCTGTCGGGCTTTTCCTTCTCGATAATCTGCTCCAGCACCTTTGCAGTCAGGGGCTCAATGTATACTTTATCGGCAATATCCTTGTCCGTCATGATGGTGGCGGGGTTGGAGTTGACCAGAATGACCTCCACTCCCTCCTCTTTCAGGGAACGGCAAGCCTGGGTGCCCGCATAGTCAAACTCCGCCGCCTGGCCGATGACAATGGGGCCGGATCCGATCACCATAACACGTTTTACATTGGGATTCTTAGGCATATTATTCCTCCTTATACAGTAGCAGTGGGCGCTTCGTATGAGTATACGCTAATAGCGGCAATCTGGCGTCTCTCACTCCTTTTTGCGCATCATCGAAATAAACC
>CAMWTF010000168.1 GCA_947177105.1 uncultured Lachnospiraceae bacterium
GGAGAAAGACTACCAGGCATCTTTGGTGGCAAAAGGGATTCCGGCGCGGCGGATATGGAAGTATGGGTTTGCTTTTTGCGGAAAAGAGGTGCTGATCGGTACGGAAGAGGCATAAATTGCGGTATGTTCCCGGGCGCTGGAAGAACTTTTTGCGGATGGTGTGCGCACTGTCACTTTGAGCGGCGCCGAAGAGGCCCTTGCGCTGTATAAAAAACTTGGTTTTACCGAATGCTTTGAGAACATTATCATGCTGTATGACTGCTGAGCCGAGTGTACCTGGTCTATCGGGCCGAATAGAGGAAAATCAGAATAAACGCGCTGTTGGTGGCCATCCATACAGGGCATGCGGGTACAGATTGAAACAGCTTCGCCAGGGTGTGAGTTGTCCAGGCGGCTGACGATAAGCTGCCGATAATAATAAAAAACATTTGCATCACGTCCTGTTTTATGGTATAATCCTCAAATGACTGTGATTATGTCTGCCTGAGGGCCGGCATTTGAAGATACAGGGGCGATGAAGGAGGAAATGATACGATGAGTTTACAGGTTGAAAAGTTGGAAAAAAATATGGCCAAGCTGACCATTGAAGTTCCCGCCGAGGAGTTGGAGAAGGCCATTGAGAAGGCTTATCAGAAAGAAAAGGGCCGGATCAGCATTCCCGGATTCCGCAAGGGCAAGGCTCCCCGCAAACTGATAGAGCAGATGTACGGCAAGGAAGTGTTCTATGAGGATGCGGCCAACGCGCTGATTCCTGAAGCATATGAGAAAGAGTTGGAGAACTGCCAGGAGGCAGTGGTGTCCCAGCCCAGAATCAACGTGGTGCAGATCGAGGCAGGCAAGCCCTTTATCTTTACCGCGGAGGTGGCGCTGAAGCCGGAGGTAACCCTGGGCCAGTACAAGGGTGTGGAGGTGGAGGCCGCTGATCTGGAAGTGACAGAGGAAGAGATCGATGCGGATATTAACAGGGAGCGTGAGAACAGCGCAAGGACTATCCCTGTGGAGGACAGGCCCGTCAAGGACGGCGATATGACGGTTATTGACTTTGAGGGCTTTGTGGACGGCGAGGCATTTGAGGGCGGCAAGAGTACGGATTATCCGCTGACCATCGGATCCGGCGCATTCATCCCCGGATTTGAGGAGGCGCTGATCGGCGCCGAGATCGGCAAGGAGACCGATGTCAATGTGACTTTCCCCGAGGATTACCAGGCTGACGAGTTGGCAGGCAAGGCAGCAGTGTTCAAATGTACTGTCAAGGAGATCAAGGAGAAGGAACTGCCTGAGCTGGATGACGAGTTTGCGGCGGAAGTATCCGAGTTTGAGACGCTGGCCGAGTACAGAGAGGATACAAAAAAGAAGATTGCCGAGCGCAAGGCTGAGGCTGCCAAGAATGCCAAGGAGGAGGCTGTCATTGACGCCATCATAGAGGATGCCCAGATGGAGATTCCCGATGCCATGCTGGAGACCCAGCAGAGACAGATGGTGGAGGATTTCGCACAGAGACTGCAGATGCAGGGACTGTCCATGGAGCAGTACATGCAGTTCACCGGCGCTACCCCCCAGATCATGCTGGAGCAGATCAAGCCCCAGGCACTGAAGCGTATCCAGTCCCGTCTGGTGCTGGAGGCTGTGGCCGCTGCCGAGAAGATGGAGGCCACCGAGGAGGAGTTCGAGGCTGAAGTGTCCAAGATGGCCGAGGGCTACAAGATGGAAGCGGACAAGGTGAAAGAGCTTCTGGGCGAGAGCGGCAAGAAGCAGGTGATGGAAGATATCTGCGTGAACAAGGCTGTGGAGTTCGTGGTGGAGAATGCCAAGGAGACCAAGGCTGAAAAGTCCAAAGATACGGAAGAGGCAGGAGACGCAGAATAGTCTCGATAACTAAAGGAATGTATTGATAAACAGAGGATTGATTAATTTTTTATGAAATCCTCTGTTTTGTGATTGTAAAATATTAGTAAGTAATGTATAATGTGTATGCGATTGGCGCTGTATAACAATTTATGCGTTAAAACGTAAGATATTTTGCGTATATGTGAAAAAGGTCAAAAGACCTTCAAAATAGCGTATTTCCATAAAGCACACGGATCGAAATCAGGACGTTGAAGCGGTCGGATTTCAATTACAGGGAATGTGTGCCAACAGGAACTATGCGGATCTTAAAAGAGGAGGATATTATGAGTTTAGTACCTTATGTCATTGAACAGACCAGCAAGGGTGAGAGGTCTTATGATATTTATTCCAGGCTGCTGAAGGATCGGATTATTTTCCTGGGAGAAGAGGTCAATGAAGTGACTGCCAGTCTGGTGGTGGCTCAGCTGCTCTTTCTGGAATCCGAGGATCCGGAGAAGGATATCCATCTGTATATCAACAGCCCTGGCGGTAGCGTGACTGCTGGCATGGCCATCTATGATACCATGCGGTACATCAAATGCGACGTGGCCACGGTATGTATTGGCATGGCGGCCAGTATGGGCGCTTTCCTGCTGGCAGGCGGCGCGAAGGGCAAGCGGTATGCCCTGCCCAACGCAGAGATCATGATTCATCAGCCTCTGGGAGGGACCCAGGGGCAGGCAACGGAGATTGAGATTGCCGCAAAGCATATCCTGAAGACCAAAGAGAAATTGAACCGTATGCTGGCGGAGAACACGGGCAAGGATTATGAGACCGTGTGTGCCGACACAGAGCGGGACAACTGGAAGAGCGCCGAGGAGGCCCTGGAATACGGCCTGATAGACAAGATACTCAGCTCCCACACCATGATCGAGGCAGAGGAAAAGAATTCCTAAGCCGGTTTGCGCCATAGGGCGGGATGCTGTGCATAGTCGGGGAAAGCGCAGGCTTGCCCTGTCATATGCGGATAAAGGAAATATAATACCTCAGGGTATCCCTGTGGTATGCGGGAAGAGGTAAATGCTAGAATGGTAGGTAAAAATTTTGACAACGAAATCAGATGCTCGTTCTGCAACAAGTCCCAGAATCAGGTCAAGAAGCTGATTGCGGGGCCTGCAGGAGTATATATCTGCGACGAGTGTGTTGAGATCTGTGAGGATATTCTGGAGGAAGAGCTGGAAGAGGAAGAGGAAACAGCCCTGCAGGAGCAGGACATCAAGCTCTTGAAACCGAAGGAAATCAAGACGTTTTTGGACGATTATGTGGTTGGGCAGGAGCAGGCGAAAAAGGTACTGTCGGTGGCAGTGTACAACCATTATAAGCGGGTTATGGCGCAGAGGGATTTAAATGATGTGGAGCTGCAGAAGAGCAATATCATTATGATTGGCCCCACCGGATCGGGTAAGACTTATCTGGCCCAGACCCTGGCCAAGATTATCAATGTGCCCTTTGCCATTGCGGATGCCACCACGCTCACTGAGGCCGGTTATGTGGGTGAGGATGTGGAGAACATTCTGCTGAAGCTGATACAGGCGGCGGACTATGATGTGGACAGAGCGCAGTATGGCATTATCTATATCGATGAGATCGACAAGATCACCAAGAAAGGGGAGAATGTGTCCATCACCCGGGATGTGTCCGGAGAGGGGGTACAGCAGGCTCTTCTGAAGATTGTGGAGGGAACGGTTGCCAGCGTACCGCCCCAGGGCGGCAGAAAGCATCCCCACCAGGATCTGATCCAGATTGACACCTCCAACATTCTGTTCATCTGCGGCGGCGCATTTGACGGACTGGAAAAGATCGTGGAGTCCAGGCTGGATCGCAAATCCATCGGTTTCAATACGGTGGTTGCCCAGAAATCTACCAAGGAGATTGGGGAACTTTTGCAGGAGGTAACGCCCCAGGATCTGGTGAAGTTCGGCCTGATACCGGAGTTTGTGGGCCGTGTGCCCATCAATGTGTCCCTGCAGGGCCTGGACAGAGAGGCATTGGTAAAGATTCTGAAGGAGCCCAAGAGCGCTCTGATCAAGCAGTACCAAAAGCTGTTCGAGTTTGATGAGGTGGATTTGGAGTTCGAGGAGGATGCCATCGAGGCCATCGCAGACAAGGCTTTTGAGAGAAAGACCGGCGCCAGGGGGCTGCGCTCTATCATGGAGAGTGTGATGATGGATCTGATGTACCAGATCCCTTCGGACGATACCATTGGCAAGTGTGTGGTCACTAAGGAATCTGTGGAAGGCGCCAGCGAGCCGCTGACCTTTCCCAGAAATATCCCGGTAAAAAAAGCCCAGTAGAAGAGAACGTTTGACGCCGCCTGTGAAAAGTGCGGCGTCATTTTAATTTACGCCCGTCATAGTGGGCGGTGGGAGCGTATATGATTATAAAGAATGTAGCGTTGGAGACGGTGTGCGGTATTACCAGTAAGCTGCCTGACAACAGCAGGCCGGAGGTGGCCTTTGCCGGAAAGAGCAATGTGGGAAAATCCTCTCTGATCAATGCCCTTATGAACAGGAAGAGTCTGGCACGCACCAGTTCCCAACCCGGCAAGACGCAAACAATCAATTTTTATAATGTCAATGACAGCGTCTATTTTGTAGATCTGCCGGGCTATGGATACGCCAAAGTGAATGAAGAGGTGAAGGCCAAGTGGGGCAGGATGGTTGAAAACTATCTGAACAGGTCCCGGCAGCTGCAGGCGGTGTTTCTGCTTATTGACATCCGCCATAAGCCGTCGGAGAACGACTGCATTATGTATGACTGGATCAAGGGCCATGGTTATCAGCCCATTATTATTGCCACCAAGCTGGATAAGATCAGCCGCAGCCAGATTCAAAAACAGGTGAAGCTGCTGAGAGAGACACTGAGGGCGGAAAAGGATGCACGTATTGTTCCCTTTTCCGCCGCCACCAAGCAGGGCAGGGAGGAAATCTATGAAATCATCGAGGAAATACTTCAAGGCGCTGGTTAATCTGGGCGTGGCAGTGGTCATATTGCTGCTGGTGGCGCTGCTGCTGCCCCGGCTGATCATATGGTTTATGCCCTTCGTGGTCGCGGGAATCATTTCCATGATTGCCAGCCCGCTGGTGCGTTTTTTTGAGGAAAAAATAAAATTAAAGCGCAAATGGGCCAGCGCGTTTGTGATCATTGTGGTCATAGCGCTGGTAGTGTTGGTGCTGTACTTGGTGGGTGCCAAGCTGATCGAGGAGGGGCTGGGACTTGTGGAAGCGCTGCCGGTAATGTGGGACTCCATGAAGGAAGACCTGGCCAGTGTGGGAGAGAGCCTGAACGGGATTTTTGAAAAACTTCCTCAGGATACCCAGCAGACTATTGCCGATCTGAGTCAGCAGATAGGAGATTTCATGGCCGGATTGTTTGAGCGCATTGGCACGCCAACTATCACTGCGGCGGGTAATTTTGCCAAGCAGCTGCCCTCCGTATTGATCGGCATTATCATGTGTCTGCTGGCTTCTTATTTCTTCGTGGCGGATCGGTACCAGATCGGCAGTTGGATCAGGAAACATACCCCTGCCTCCATCATGGCCCGGTATGACATGATCCGCAGGAGCATCTTAAAGTCCGTTGGCGGTTATTTTAAGGCCCAGCTGAAAATCGAGGTTTGGATGTATCTGCTGCTGGTGGTTGGACTGAGTGTGCTGCGGGTGGATTATGTTCTGCTGATCGCGCTGGGTATTGCCTTTCTGGATCTGCTGCCCTTCTTCGGCACGGGAACAGTGATGGTCCCCTGGGCGATTATCAAGATTTTCAGCAGAGATTACAAGATGGCCATCGGCCTTCTGATCATATGGGGCGGCGGCCAGCTGGCCAGGCAGATTATCCAGCCCAAGATTGTGGGGGATTCCATCGGAGTGGCGCCGATTCCCACCCTGTTCCTATTGTTTATCGGCTATAAGCTGGGCGGCGTCATCGGCATGATTATAGCTGTACCGCTGGGCATGTTGTTGTCAAACATGTACCAGGAGGGGGTGTTTGACACTACAAAAAACAGTATTGCAATATTGGTATCGGGGCTGAATCGTTTCCGGGAGCTCCAGCCGGAGGATCTGGAGGCAGTGAGAGAGAAAAAAGATAAAAAAACCTGAAAAAACCCGCAATGATAGTGAAACATTTTGACCCGCAAAGCTGTCTTATAGTTAGC
>CAMWTF010000169.1 GCA_947177105.1 uncultured Lachnospiraceae bacterium
GTATATGAAAAATCGTCCAACTTGTCAACGAATGTTCCGGAGAATAATTGCTAAAAAAGAATAATAATATTCGTGATATTTTTTAAGAAGTTTCTATTGACTTGCCGCAAATTTCAATAAAAAATGTTTTTGTGCTATGCCAAAATGTCTTACCGGTGTTGTTTTAGAATATCCTGCAGTCTGCTGCAATATTCCTCCCTGACCCACTGCGGACTCATGATCCGAATCTGGCTGCCTAGTCCTGCCAGCCATCCGTAGAACTGCTCGCTGACCACCACAGCGGCCCTGGCCCGCAGGCAGTTCTCCCCCTCTCTGCGCAGTGACACCTCCCTGCCAAAGCGGTCCAGCACCACGCCCGCCAGATGTGTGGGCAATTCCAATACCACGGTCTCCTCCCTGCCGCCGAACATGCCGAAGGTCTTGTCCGCATACACCGCCAGATCCAGTCCGTCAAAGGCTTCCTGTCCCTGTCGTCCCTCCAAAAGCTCTTCCACCTCCGCCATCTTGTCCACACGGTAATGCTTCATCATGGCTGCGGACTCGTCCCAGGCCAGCAGATAGTAATTTTCCTCTCTCCAGATCAGCGACCAGGGGCTGACCCGGTAGAGCCGTCCCTGCCTGCGGGGCACCAGCTGGCCCTTTTCATTCCATTCCAGATATCGGAAGGTGATCTGGCGGTTGTCCTGAATTGCCCGGTGCAGGGCATCTATACAATAATAGACACTTTCGTTCTCCGCCTTGACTCGGCCCACCACATGTACCTGGCGGCGGAGTTTCCCCGCATCGTGGCAGCTGACCAGCTTCTCCAGTTTGCCAATGAGTTCCCGCGACTTTTTTGGCGTGATAAACCGGGAAGACTGTACCGCATCCACCAAAAGCTTTAACTCCGCCAGTTCAAACTCCCTGCCCGCCATGTAATAGCCGCCCCCCTGCCTGCTCTGCAGCTGCAGAATGTCATAGCCGAACTGCTGCAGACAGGCAATGTCGTCATAGACGCTCTTGCGCTCGCTGTGGATTCCCAGCGCCTCCAGACGACGGATCAGTTCCTGGGTGCTAATGGGATGTTCCTCGTCCGTCTCCTCTGCCAATATCTTTGCCAGATACAACAGTTTTAATTTCTGTCCCGATGCTCTCGCCATATGCCTGTATAACTCCTGTCTTATACTCACGAGCGATGAGATTTGCCGTGATGTCCCTGAAATCTTTCGCTCGTGAGTCGGGTTACTTGGCAGGTTTTAGTGACCGTTGGTATAAATTGTGGTTAATTATTCCCGTGACGCCGAAAAAGTAGCCTGGCCAGGTATTTACCTGAACAGGCTATAATTGTCGGTAAGCCACGCTCCAGGCTGGGAGAACAAAAAACAGCAAAACTACACATAAATGCCCAACACCTCATAAATCTGCTGCAAGAGTGATATCTCATAATCAGCCCTGTAGCTAAATTCGCAAGGGTCTTCCTGCGGATTATACCAGCAGGTTCGTATCCCGGCCTGTATGCCGCCCAGAATATCACTGGTCATGGAGTCCCCGATGATCAGTATCCTGCCTCTGTCCTTTTCCTCCAGCTGTTCCAGACAGTAGTCAAAAAATATCTTGCTGGGCTTGGCGTGGCCGACAGCTTCGGAGATAAACACTCCGTTCATGACCTCCGAGAGCCCGGAGAGGCCCAGCTTGCTCTTCTGGGTGGCTGTCACTCCGTTGGTCACCACATACTGCTTATAATGCCCCTGCAGAGATTTTACCACTGTCAGCGCGTCATCTCTAAAAGCGTAAATATGGCCCAGACCCATCTGAAATTCCTGCAGGAAAGCTTCAATGTCGATCCCCTCCAGCCCGTACTCGGCAAAAAAATCCCGAAACCTGCCGCTCAGGAGCTGTTCCTTGGTCACCTCTCCCCGCTCCAGCCTCCTCCAATAACCGTCATTGATCTGGCTGTAACGCTGGATCATCTCCTCCGTGAGGGGTTTGCCGATGGTGTGGAAACATTTTCGCAATGCTCCCCGCATGGAATAATCAAAGTCCAGCAGGGTTCCGTCCACATCCCATAAAAGGGTGGTAAACTTCGGTTTATTTTTCCTCTGCATATTCGGAACCCGCATCCCCTCCCGCAGGCTGGGCCGCCAGCTCCGTCTGATTCTTTTTCTTCCGCATGGTAATACCGATAAAGGTGGCCGCCCCGGCCACTACGACAATTACCGCCATGAGCAACAGATAGGATAAGAACGAATTTAAAAATGCTAACATAACAAAAGCGCCTCCTAAATATATATTCCACTGCCTTCCCGCTGATAATACCGTGAAGGCTGTCCTTTGACTGCAAAGAATATTATAGCAATACTTGCCAGTCCCCGTCAAGACAGTTTCCAGATTCCCTGTTGCAGAAATTCTTCGGCCTGCCTCTGGGCCTTCTGTATAATGAACTGGTCATAGCCCATGATTTCCAACAGCCGGATGGCATTGCGGCTGTTGGCCCTGCCCTCCCGCAGCTTATAGTTAAAGAGAATATCCCCTTCCCGGATCTCCTCCTCAAAGTGATAGTTGTCGTACAATCCGGACAGGAGCTCTGTCAGTTCAATGTCATGGGTGGCGGCAAAGCACTGTATTCCCTCTCCTGTCAGGCTGACCAGAATCTGGGTGGCCGCTGCGATCCGCTCCACCGTATTAGTTCCCCGCAGCACCTCGTCCACGAAGCACAGAACCGGCCTGGAACTGTCCTCCTCCCTGGCATCCAGAATCCTCTTCAGAGACTTGATTTCCACAATATAATAACTCTCTCCGCTCTCTAAGTCGTCTCGCAGAGACATGGAGGAATAGATTCTGTACATGGGGGCACAGTAACAATCCGCCAGCGCCATATACAAAGTCTGGGCCATCAGGGCCCCCAGAGCCACGGTTTTCAAAAAGGTGGACTTGCCGGAGGCATTGGAACCCGTCAAAAGCACTCCCCGGCTGGCGGATATGCTGTTTTTCACGGGATGATCTATCAGAGGATGGTAGAGCTGCTCTGCGGACAGCGCATTTTCGTCCCCCCGCAGATCCGGCCTGCACCAGGCGAGACCTTCCGCGTCCAGACTGGCCCGGTACATGGCGATGCTGACAGCCGACTCCAGATAGCCCAGGGTAGTGATCAGCTGATCAATCTCCTCCATATGAATACCGATCTCCCGCAGCATACGGTTAAAGAAGATCAAGTCCACATGAAATGCCATCCGAACATAGTCCAGCAGGATATCCGCAGGACTTCCTCCTGTGGTGCTGCCCGCCTTGGAGAACACCCAAAAAGCCCCCCTCTGGGACTTGCTCAGCGCCTTTTTCCCCTGGAGCAGCCGCCGGTTCTCCCGCTCACATACAGGGATCTTTAATTCGGCTGTCTCCTGCGCCTTGGCCAGCAGCCGGGCGATATAGGCCAGACTGGTGATATAGGGCTCAATCTCCCGCTTGATCCCCATGTAGGTCATGATGTTGTACACCATCAATATGACTATGGCGGCCAGTCCCACAGGCAGCCGGATAAACAACAGTAAAATTGCGGGAAGATACAATAAATTGACAATGGTATCCCTGGTGTTGGATCTGTTCCCCAGCGTATGCAGATATTCCAAATAGTCATACAGGGAGAATTTTCCAGTGCTGCCCAGATTATGCATAAGCTTCTGGAAGGCTACACGCCGGTCCGGATGCTCCATAAAATAAGTAACCACATTGTCAAAATACTCCAGCTCTTCCCTGGATCGGGTCGGAGTGCGCAGCATATGATACAGCACTTCCTCACCACTGGAGGATATGGTATAGTTCAGCCTCATGAACACCTGATCCATGGACAGATCATCCCAGGTGATATCATCGAGCTGCCCCGGCTCTCTGTGATGCTCATAATATCCGGGAATACGCACAAAACGCTCCACCTTGTATTCCTTGTCCGGGCGCTTTCCATAGCTCTCATAGAGCTTTTTTTCAAACTGCTTTTTCTCTCTCCTGTCAGCCAAAATTCCCTGCCCAGCCAAAAACAGCGCAATCAGACCCATGGCTCCCCAAAATATCAAATATTCCATAGCAGACTTCCCTCTACATACATAACGCAGGCTTTGTTAAGCTTATCTCTGCCCGCCAAACAGGACAGACGCTACCCGCCTGCCCTGTCAGATGCTCCCTGTGGTTTTTTACAGGAAAATATACTTGAGAACAAACAACACGGTCAACACATACATCAGAATGCTCACCTTCCCTTTGACCTTGCCGGTACACAGGTGCAGGATCGTCCAGGAAATCACACCCACGGCAATACCCTCGGAAATGCTGTACATCAAGGGCATGGAGAGGATACACAGAAATGCGGGAATGGACTCCAGCATATTATCCCAGTTAATCTTCGCCACAGATCCGATCATATAGAAACCTACTATGATCAGCGCCGGTGCGGTGGCAAAGGAAGGAATGGATAAAAACAGCGGAGAAAATACAATTGCCAGCAGGAACAGCAGACCGGTTGTCACTGCGGTCAGACCGGTTCTGCCGCCCTCCGTCACACCGGAAGCGCTCTCCACATAGGTGGTGGTGGTGGAAGTACCCAGTATGGCGCCTGCGGCGGTTGCAACGGCATCGGCCAGCAGCGCTCCCTTGATCCGCGGCAGTTTGCCGTCTTTGTCCAGCATATTGGCCTTGGAGGATACGCCGATCAGAGTCCCCAGGGTATCAAAGATATCCACAAACAGGAAGGCAAACACGATAACCACCATATCTATGATCTTGACAGTGCTGAAATCTGCCTTGAAAACCTGTCCGAAAGTGTTTCCTAATGGCGAAAAATCCATGGAGACGATTTTTTCGGGAAGCACTGAAGCCATTCCCAGCTCCTCGCTGGGAACATACAGACCAGTCAGCTGGCAGATGATCCCCAGCACCCAGGTGATCAGAATACCGAACAGAATCCCTCCTTTTACCTTCTTGATCAGAAGAAAAGCGGTAACCAGCACACCGATCAGCGCCAGCAGCGCACCGATGCCCACGGAATTGAAATTCTCCTTGAAGGTCTGATAGGAAACCAGCGTGGAATCGTTGTTTACCACAATCTTGGCGTTCTGCAGGCCAATGAAGGCGATGAACAGACCGATACCGGCGCTCACCGCGGATTTCAGCGTCATGGGGATGGCGTTGAAAATGGCCTCACGCACATTGGTGACAGACAGTACGATAAAAATCAGTCCCTCGATAAACACGGCCAGCAGCGCAATCTGCCAGGAGTATCCGTAACCGATGACAACGGTATAGGCAAAGTAGGCATTCAGCCCCATGCCCGGCGCCAGCGCAAAAGGATAATTGGCCAACAGCGCCATCAGCAAAGTCCCCAAAAAGGAAGCCAGTGCTGTGGCCAGCAGAATTGCCTGCGGATCCATTCCTGTAGCGGAAAGGATATCAGGATTAACAGCCAATATATATGCCATGGTCATAAAGGTGGTGATACCCGCCATGACCTCGGTCTTTACATTGGTGTTATTCTCCTTGAGTTTGAAGAACTTTTCTAACATTTTTCCCTCTCATTTCTGCCGCTGCAGCGGCTTGAAGCTGTAGAAACACAGCTCTTTAGAAATTTGGTTGACAGTGACTATTGATGTCTGAGAAAATTACTCAGATAACAACCTTTGTACAATGGCGTTGCAGGCGGCATAAATGTTTTCAGGCTTGTCTCCCATGTTGAACCGGCCGTCCTTGTACAGGATCCTGCCGCCTATGATAGTCATCTTCACATTGGACTTGCTGCCGCTGTATACTATGTTTTTCGGAATATTGTGGATGGGCTGCATATTGGGCTGCTGCAGATCCAGCAAAATCATATCCGCCAGCTTGCCCTTGGCCAGCACGTCCGCCTTGCCAAGTCGCATGGCCTTTGCCCCGTTCACTGTAGCCATCTTCAGAACTTCCATGGCGTCCAGGCTGTCGGCATCCATCTCCCGCCGCTTGGACAGGCCGGACACAAGTAACATTTCCCGGAACATGTCCAGCGCATTGTTGCTGCC
>CAMWTF010000170.1 GCA_947177105.1 uncultured Lachnospiraceae bacterium
AAGCCGTACCAGCCCAGCCAGAGGATGAACACTCCCAGAGCGCCCATGGCCAGATTGTGGCCGGGGAAAGCGTTTACCTTGGTAACTTTTCCTTCTTTATCCCTGTTAAACTTGCCGATACGGGGCCCCAACAGTTTTGCGCCGATGAGGGCGGAGACACCGCCCACCATATGGATGGCGCAGGAACCCGCAAAATCGTGGAAACCCAGCTGCGCCAGCCAGCCGCCGCCCCAAATCCAGTGCGCTTCAATGGGGTAGATCAGGGCAGAAATCACCGCCGAATATACACAGTAGGACAGGAACTTCGTTCTTTCCGCCATGGCACCGGATACGATGGTGGCCGTAGTGGCACAGAACACCAGGTTAAACACAAAGTTGGACCAGTCAAAATTTTCGTAGGCCGTAAAAATATCAAACCCGGGCTTTCCGATGAAGCCCATCAAATCCTCGCCCAGCAGCAGCCCGAAGCCAATCAGTATAAACACCACCGTGCCAATACAGAAATCCATCAGATTTTTCATAATGATATTGCCGGTGTTTTTCGCCCTGGTAAAGCCCGCTTCCACCATGGCAAAGCCCGCCTGCATCCAAAACACCAAGGCAGCGCCGATCAGAAACCAGACGCCGAACACCTCATCGCTTACCGCACTCATAATCTCTTCTGTCATAATATTTCCTCCTCATTAAAGTCTCGCATATTCCCATAAAAAAACGATGCCGGGACTTTCCTTGCGCGGATGCCCCATTGCATCGTATCTTTTTGGTGCGCCTTGTTCCGGCCGTGCGCACAGTTAATCCGCCGGAATAAGGAAAAGGCGCTCTGGATATCTCCAAAGCGCCTTTGCTTTACGGAAGTGAGTATAACACTGGATGCCTTTGGTGTCAAGCATAAATTTTCGGCTGTCTGCTATTTCCCTGCTTGTACTTGCATATGCTATCATCGCTTTCTACCGCAGTAAATCAGGCAGTTGGCTTTCGAATCCTGATCTTACTGAAAAAGCAATAATACACCCCAAAGAGCACTGTGGTGATTACCCAAGTCAGCGGGTAGCTGAAAATAATAGTGGTGATTCCTGGGAAACGGGGCACTGCCGCCATGATCCACACCACACGGATTAGGCACACCCCGGTCAGGCAGATGAGCGTGGGAATCCAGCAATCCCCCACCCCCCGCAAAGCGCCGGAGAGGATCTCGATACAGATATAAGTAATATAAGTGGGTACCAGGAATCGGGTCATCTCCACCCCGATCCGCAGCACCTCCGCGTCATCGGTAAAGAGCGTGTAAATGCCGCCGCAGGTCAGATACAGGAAGGCGGACACCACCACCGTGGATACCACCGTCATGCCCAGGCAGCTGCGGATGCCTTTTCTCACGCGGTCTATCTTCCCGGCGCCGTAATTCTGGCCCACAAAAGTGGTGATGGCGATGCCAAAGGCGCTGACAATCATCCAGAACACCACATCCAGCTTGCCATAGACTGTCCATGCCGCAACAGTATCGGTGCCCTCCCCGTTGATGGCCGTCTGGATAATAATATTGGACAGGCTATACATGACGGACTGCAATCCCGCCGGGAAACCGATGCGGATGATCCGCTTGAACATCCTGCCGTCAAAGCCAATTTTCTTAAGTTCCAGATGATGCATGTCTCTGGTACGCATCAGCACCACAATCACCAGCACCGCACTGAGCAGCTGAGACAGAATAGTGGCCAGAGCCGCTCCTGCCACCCCCATGCGCAGTCCCACCACCAGCAGGATGTCCAGCACAATGTTGGTAAGGCAGCTGGCAATCAGGAAATACAAGGGCCTCCGGGAATCTCCCACCGCCCGCAGAATGCCCGATCCCACATTGTAAATCAGGTTGCCCACCATTCCCAGGAAATAAATTCGTATGTATAATGTGGCCGGCTCCAGCACATCCGCGGGAGTGTCCATAGCCCGCAGGATACCCGGCGCTGCCAGCAGGCCGCCCACCATCATCACTAAGCCTCCCACCAGGCTGAAAGCCATGGCCGTATGTACCGCATAGCCCACCATCTCTTCCCTCTTTGCCCCATAATACTGGGAAATGATCACCGTAGCCCCGCTGGCCAGCCCCACAAAGAATCCCACCAGCAGGTTGATCACCGTGCCCGTGCCCCCGCCCACCGCAGACAAAGCCTCTTTGCCCACGAAACGCCCCACAATCAGGGCATCCGCCGCATTGTACAACTGCTGAAAAAAAGTCCCGAAAAGAATCGGGAAGAAAAAGAGCAGGATCTGTTTCCAGATCACGCCCTCTGTAATGGCATTTTCTTTTTGTAAATTGATATCCTGTGTATCCATATTGCTTTTTATTACCTCCCGGGGCACCTTTTTTGTCCCCTTGCCGCTCTTAAATATTTTCCGGTCATTTCAGCATCCACTCCCACACAGCAAAAAGCATCAGCATATGAACCTCATAGCAGTAACCGCCCAGCATCCTTACATTCAAGATATACAGACATATAAACTGGCATATGCAGCTTTTCCAGTTCCGCCCCTTGAAAAAATATAACGTCAGAACAGTTAAAATCCCAACTCCATATTAATCCACCATTGCGGCGTATCCTGCAACATATCCCAGGATTGCAAGTCCTATTGAAAAAAGCGCCGCCAGTGTGCCCCTATCAACATTCTATAAACCTTTTTCCGCCTCAAACATCTCCTCTTCTGTATAGCCATATAATACAATTTGCTCTTTTGTAGCGCCAGCCTTAATCATTCGTTCGATAGCGTTAAGCCGCTCTTTCTCAATGCCTTTCTCAATGCCTCTAGCTTCAATGGCCTGTGACAAATTGCACATGGTTTTTATCCTCCCTTCCAGTTCAGTCGTCATTATCATCCCATATTCCGACGCAAGAATATGTTTCTTTTCGTCCACTCCCAACTGAGACAACAATTTTTCCAACATTGAAATCAAAACATTCTGGGATTCCTTTATATTCATCCCTGTTCTCACTCTAATGATGATTCCCCTCATCAAGTCTATGTTGTATGGACTTTCTTTAGTTCCGAAAACATTCTTTCTGTCAAGATTGATTTCCTCAATGGAATCGCCATCCTCACTGCTATCCAGGCAGATCCAGATACTTCTCACGCGCTTTATACTGTCATAGTCACTGTGATAAAATTCCGTCTGTTTCTGTGCAGAAATCATCCTTGCCAGATAAAATATGATTCTGTTCTCAAGGTGATACCCTAATTTACCTGGATCAGACGATCTCTGTGCCTCAACATTGATTAAAAATTTCATTTCCAATTTTCTATGATATGCCGAAAACCGGATATCATAAAAAATTTTCCCCTCTCCTGGAATATTGTCTTCCGTATTGGATTCGCTTATACGTCCCATATTAGACAGACCCGTATCCACTGGTTTCGCTCCGATTTCAATATCATTGCCAATGCTGGCCATGATATCTTCCAATTCCGTACTCTGAAATTCTCTAACAGCGTATTTCAATATTCTTGCAAGTACCTGCTTATCAGCCAGCAGGAATTTTATATTGGCATCATAGGAAACCGCATAATTTACTGCTTCAACCGCCTGTGCTATGTTAGTCTCTGCCATCTTCTTTTCCTTTCCCTGCATATATCACAATTGCAAAATTTCCAAACAACGGCAGATCTCTAGCGCATACCCATATTATACTTGATTCACCTGACAAGATCAATAGTCTGGCTCTTATTGAGGCACAAGGCAGTCTGGGATAACAAAGGAATACTAGAAAAACGAAGCTTCGGGGTGATCATTTTCCCGTTATTTAGATATCGCAAAAGAATTAATTATTTTTGGCGTTCCTAATTATACATGATACTACAAAATTTATTACAAGTCTACCATTTTTTTCTGAGATTGATATAATTTTTTTATCCCGGGAAAGTCGGAGCAAGGCAATTGTGAAACGCCTAAATCCAAACATCCATGAAAGGAGTATACCATGATTGAGTTTCAGCAAATAGACAAGACCTACCGCGTAGCCAGGAGGCAGGCGGGCATGGGAAATGCGGTGAAAGCCTTCTTCCGCAGAGAATATGAGACTATCCACGCCCTGAGAGAGGTGAGTTTCACCATACAGGACGGGGAGATGGTGGGGTATATCGGCCCCAATGGAGCAGGCAAGAGCACCACTATTAAGATCATGTGCGGCATACTGACGCCGGACAGCGGCAGATGCGTGATTGATGGTCGAATCCCCTATCGGGAGCGAGTGGCCCATGTGCGTAACATCGGCGTGGTGTTCGGCCAGAGGCGGCAGCTCTGGTGGGATGTGCCGGTCATCGACAGCTTTGAACTGATCCGGGATATATACCGGGTGGACGAGAGTACTTATAGGAAAAATGTCAGTGACCTCTGCGATCTCCTGGGTCTGGGGGAAATCCTGAAGACGCCCGCCAGAAATCTGAGCCTGGGGCAGAGAATGCGGTGTGAAATTGCGGCCTCCCTGCTGCATGATCCCAAACTGCTTTTTCTGGACGAACCCACCATTGGCCTGGATGCGGTGTCCAAGATCGCGGTGAGGAAGTTTATCAAGACTTTAAACCAGGAAAAGGGCACCACCATTGTCCTGACCACTCACGATATGCAGGATATTGAAGCGCTGACAGAGCGAATTTTGCTGATTGGCAAGGGACGGATTTTGCTGGACGGAAGCCTTGCCCAGCTTAGGAAGCATACCTCCGGCTACAAGACCATGGCGATCCAGTACCGTGGAACGGCCCCTATGCTCCGGGAGGGAATGGAACTGGTACAGTGTGGTGAGGGACAAATGACAGTGCGATTTGATCCCACCCAAATCCCGGTCTCGGAAGCCATCGCTTATTTGGCGGCCTCTGTGGAGCTGTTGGATGTATCCGTTTCCGATATCTCCACAGAGGAAATGGTAGCTGAATTATACAGGGAGTACGAAATCTAAGCGCGATCGCTCCCCGAAAGGGTATTTTCCTAAAATCATAACCGGAAGTGCAGGCGCTGCACTATACGGAAGCAACATTTGGATGTTACACATCCATTACTGATCGACGCAATATCGCAGGCTGGCCTGCGATATGCAGAAAAGAGGTAAATTTATGAAAAAGAACTTTAAAGCATATTATTCCCTGTTCCGCATCCGCTTCATCCAAAACCTGCAGTACCGCATGGTGGTTCTGGGGACCATTGCCAAAGGGGCGCTGTGGGTCATGATGGAATCGCTGGCTTATATGGCGCTGTACCGCACCAATCCAGACGCTTTTCCCATGGCTTTTTCCCAGTTGGTTTCCTACATATGGGTGCGCCAGTCCTTTCTCGTCCTGTTCCGGGTGGTGTTTGGAGACGGCGACATCTATTCCACTCTCCGCTCCGGGGAAGTGGCTTATGACCTGGTTCGCCCGGTGGGCCTCTATGGCAGATGGTTCTGCCAGTCGGCTTCCAACCGTCTGTCCTTCGCGCTGGTGAACTGTCTGCCTGTGTTGCTGCTGGGGCTGATTGTGCCCCGGCCATTCCGGCTGACACTTCCTACGTCCGCCGGGCAGTCTTTCCTTTTTCTGCTGTCGGCGCTGCTGGCCTTTGGGGTGACGGTGGCTATGGCTATGCTGATGTATATTTCCCTCTTCTATCTGATTTCCCAAAGAGGGATTCGGATTATTGTCACGGCAGTGACGGACTTTTTTTCCGGCGGAGTGATACCGCTGCCCTTCTTCCCCAAGCAGTTACTCCGGGTGGTGCGGGTTCTTCCCTTTGCCGCCATGCAGAATATGCCATTGCAGATTTTTTGCGGCAATCTCATGGGAGTGGATGCCTTGAAAGGGATTGTATTCCAGATATTTTGGCTGGCGGCTTTGGTGGTTATAGGGCGGGCCGCTATGGCGCTGGCTACTAAGAGGGTAGTTGTGCAAGGGGGATAGTATGAGAAGAACTTCTAAAGTCGTGCCACAGAGGGTAGTACGCCAGGATGTTCTGGTCTCATACAAGAATGCCTGAAAGGCGGCATTCTTC
>CAMWTF010000171.1 GCA_947177105.1 uncultured Lachnospiraceae bacterium
ACCTCCGCATGATGGATGCCCACGAGATCACAGGCGGCGAACTGCTGCGCTCCGGGGAGGCGCTGGCGGCGGAAGGAAAAACGCCGCTGTTCTTCGCCCGCGCCGGAAAGCTCATGGGCGTGATTGCCGTGGCCGATGTAGTCAAGCCCACCAGCGCCCAGGCCATCCGGGAGCTGTCCGGCCTCGGTATTGAAGTGGTTATGCTCACCGGGGATAATGCCAAGACCGCCCAGGCCATTCAGCGGCAAGTCGGCGCAGATCGGGTGGTGGCCGAGGTGTTCCCCCAAGATAAGGAAAAGGAGATCCGCCGCTTGCAGGATAGCGGCAAAAAGGTGGCGATGGTAGGGGACGGTATCAACGATGCTCCCGCGCTGGCCAGAGCCGATGTAGGTATCGCCATCGGCGCGGGGACAGACGTGGCAATCGAATCTGCCGACATTGTGCTGATGAAAAGCGATCTGCTGGATGTGTCCACGGCCATTCAATTGAGCAAGGCCGTCATTCGTAACATCAAGCAAAACCTGTTTTGGGCCTTCATCTACAACATCATCGGAATCCCGATTGCCGCCGGTGTGTTCTTTCTTTCCTTCGGCTGGAAGCTCAATCCCATGCTGGGAGCGTTCGCCATGAGTTTCAGCTCCGTCTTTGTTGTGTCCAATGCACTCCGGCTGCGGTGGTTCCGGGCCAAGCATGATGCTTACCCGGAAAGCCGTCAAGCCGAGGTGAATATGGAGAATATCTATCAAAATCAAAAAGGAGTGTTTCAAAACATGGAAAAGGTACTGTTTATCGAGGGTATGGCCTGCGGGAGCTGCGTCAAGCACGTTCAAACGGCCCTGACCGAGCTGGCCGGAGTGCAGGAGGCCGTTGTCGAGCTGGAGAGCAAGACTGCCAAGGTGCGTCTGGACAGCGGCGTGTCTGATGATACGCTGAAGGCGGCGGTGGAGGATGCTGGGTACACGCTGGTCAGCATCCAGGAAACGGCGTGAAGGCCAAGCGGGGCGATGTTGCCCACAAGTTGAAAATAGCAAGGGGCCAGTTGGACGGTATCCTGCAAATGATCGAGGAAGATCGCTACTGCGTGGATATATCCAATCAGATCATGGCAACCCAAGCTCTGCTCAAAAGCGCCAATCAGCAGATTTTGCAGGCCCATATTCGTAGCTGCGTTCGGGAGGCGCTGCAAACCGACACCGCAAATCCGAAACTGGAAGAAGCGTTGAAACTGCTGGAAAAGATGGCGCAATAACACAGAGAGCGGAGAGAAGTTCATCTTTCCGCTCCCTCTTTTTCTGCTCCTGTTCGGATTGCAAATGCTCCGTTTTGGAGCGGACAACACGCCTTGATTTCGCTATACTTACAAACGGTTAGACATGGCTAATTTTTAAGGAGGTGCAATCATGCAACAACCGCTTGACACAAGAACAAAGCTGCTGACCAAAAGCCCGTTTCCTCTGATGATAGAGCTGGCAATCCCCGCCGTTCTGGGCATGGTGGTCGTGGGACTTTACAACATGATGGATTCCATTTTTGTCGGTCAAATGGTCGGGGATGTGCAGATGGGGGCCGTTTCCGTATCCTACCCCTTTACCCTCATCAACGCCGGTTCTGCCGCCATGATCGGTGTCGGCTCCGCCTCGGTGCTGTCCCGCGCTATCGGGAAGAAAGACCAGGATACCGTGAAGAAGATTATGGGCAATCTGGTCGCTGTGGTGCTTCTGATGTCCGTGGTCTACATGGTGATCGGCATGGTGTTCACCCGGCAGCTCTTGTCCCTGGCCGGGGCCAGCGACAACATCCTGACCTATGCGGAGAAGTATCTGCGGATCGTGTTCGCCGGTTCTCTGTTCGTGAACTTCTTCCAAAGCGCCAACATGGTCATTCGTGGAGAGGGCCAGCTCAAAAAGGCTATGACCATTATCGCCAGCGGCGCAATCCTCAACATTATCCTTGACCCTATTTTCATCACGATTCTCAAGCCCTACGGCATGGGTATCGAGGCGGCGGCATACGCCACAATTCTCTCGCAGTTTATCCAGGCCGCTGTGACATTGTGGTATTTCAAGAAGAAAAGCCCCAATGTGAAGATTGGGCGCATCCGCATTGATGGTACACTGTTGCCACAAGTCCTCTCTGTGGGTGTTTCTGCCCTGCTCATGCAAGTCCTGACCCTGGTGCAGCAGACGGTGATCTACCGTGTGGCCTCCATCTACGGCGGCGAAACATCCCAACTTCTTTTAGGAGCGGCATTGCGGTTCTGGAATTTCTCGTTTGTACCGCTTTGGGGCATCAGCCAGGGATTCCAACCCGCCGCTGGCACGAACTACGGAGCGAAAGACTATGACCGGGTGAAGAAGCTGACGGGCGTATTTATTACCGCCGCCACGGTGCTGTCCCTGGTGTTTTACATCCCGGTCGAGCTGTTCCCGGATAAGATTTTGTCCATGTTCCTGACAACTCCGGGGATTGCTGAATCGGGAGCCACCAACTTCCGCATTATGTTCAGCACCTACATCCTGCAAGGCAGCTTTCTAATTGCCGTGACGCTGTTCCAGTCGCTGGGCAAGGCCAACAGAGCCACTTGGCTGGTGCTGTTCCGGCAGATCATCCTGTTTATTCCCCTGTGCGTGGTGCTGCCGATGGTGGGCGGCATGGGTATCCGGGGCGTTTGGCTGGCGATTGCTTTAACAGATGCGATCCTGGTCATTATCACGATTGCCATGATGCTCTCGGAGTTTCGCAAGATGCCCGCGACCTCCAGTGTGGACAGATAGGAGGCCGCTATGAAGAAAGTGCTATACCCTCTGGCAATCCTCGCCGTCATTGGCGCTGCCGCATGGTGGCTGTGGAATCGTGTGATTTGGGGCAGTAAGTAAGTTATAGGAGATAAAGCAAAATGAACATTCTTAGCGCGGTCAAGAACACTGCTTTCTCTGCCGCTGTGACCACCACGCTTAACTATTTGAAACAGAACCCGGAGCAGAATATCCCCAAGGCCATGAGCCTGATGGACAAGGTGCTACCCGATGGCTGGTATGAGGGCCAGCGGGCCGCGTTCCGAAAGGCCATTGAGGAAAAGGGAAATTGGTATCAGCTTCTGCTGAAAGCCTACCAACTGGACGAAGGTGTCCGAAAGGCGTTCTTCCAAAATTTCATCATCAATGCCTCCCTCAAAGGCGGTGCGCTTCAAGAGGAAGTCCGTCAGCGGGAGGGCTGCAACGTCCCGTGGGCCATTCTGCTTGACCCCACTTCTGCCTGTAACCTCCACTGTACCGGCTGTTGGGCGGCGGAATACGGCCACAAGCTCAATTTGACCCTGGATACCATTGACAGCATCGTGCGCCAGGGCAAGGAGCTGGGAACTTATATGTATATCTACACCGGCGGGGAGCCGATGGTGAGAAAGAAAGACCTGATTACCCTATGTGAACGTCACCCCGACTGTGAATTTCTCTCCTTTACCAACGGAACACTGATTGATGAAGCCTTTTGCCAGGAAATGCTGCGGGTCAAGAACTTTGTCCCGGCCATCAGCTTGGAGGGTTTTGAACAGGCCAACGATGGACGGCGCGGACAAGGCGTATTTGAAAAGGTGCAGAACGCCATGCGGCTGTTGAAGGAGCACAAGCTGCCCTTTGGCATTTCTACCTGTTACACCAGCGCCAACTATGAGGACATCAGCAGCGAAGCCTTTTTCGACCTGATGATTGAGGCCGGGGCCATGTTCGTGTGGTTCTTCCACTATATGCCGGTGGGAAACGAGGCCGTCCCCGCCCTGCTGCCCTCCCCGGAGCAGCGGAAAGCAGTCTATGAGCGGGTGCGCCGGTTCCGTCAGACCAAACCCATTTTCAGCATGGACTTCCAGAACGATGCCGAGTATGTTGGCGGTTGCATTGCCGGGGGCCGGAACTATCTGCATATCAACGCTGCTGGTGATGTGGAGCCGTGTGTGTTCATCCACTATTCCAATGTGAACATCCACGATTGCAGTCTGCTGGACGCGCTGAAAAGCCCTCTCTTTATGGCCTACCATGACGGCCAGCCGTTTAATGAGAATATGCTGCGGCCCTGTCCCATGCTGGAGAACCCGGAAATTCTGCGGGATATGGTAAAGCGCACTGGGGCGAAATCCACTGACCTGCAATCGCCGGAATCGGTAGATCATCTCTGCGAGAAGTGCGATTCTTATGCGGCCTGCTGGAAAGAAACAGCGGATACTCTTTGGAGCAGTAAAAAATAGCATCAAAATTTTTCAAACGGGCTGGTGTTCTTTTGAGCATTAGCCCGTTCTCTGTTTGCAATGACTAACCGGATGGTGTATAATTTTTTTTGGAGCTAAAAACCTGCCAAATGGAGCGGTCTGCAATGGAGAAAAAATATATAATTAAAGATGCCAGGAAAACCTTGGCCCATCAGCTTGAAGCCAACGGAATAATGGAGAACGAGCCTATGAGTGAAAGCCCTATTACAAATGCGAAGGGTCTGTCTGCGGCTATCCCGAAGGACAGCGAGGGGTACTGTACTGTTTATAAGCTGGACTGCTCAGACGGCCTTGGGCTAATGACTGTCTATCAGGTCTATCCAGGTATTCAGCTTATTTACAACGATTTTGAAGCGGCAGGCTGTGAATGGGATAGCATTATCAGCGGTGATGTTCTGGAAATTAACCATTGCCGCGAAGGACGGGAGGGGAGCCGTTTATTAAGCGGTACTTGCCTATATCTTGGTGAAGGTGATCTATCCATTCACACGATGGATAACTGCGCCCCGGAAATGTCTTTCCCACTGCGGCACTATCGTGGAATTACCGTAGCACTCAATTTAACATTTGTATCGGAACATCCCCCGGAAATCCTCTCTGAAACAGGGATCGACATTTCTGCTTTCAAAGAGAAATTCTGCGCCAACGGCAGTTGTTTTATCATGCGGGCCAAAAATGAGATTGAGCATATCTTTTCAGAATTGTATTCTGTGCCAGATCGCTTACAGAGGCCGTATTTCAAACTAAAGGTGCAGGAGCTGCTCTTGTTTTTGAGCATGGTGGATGTAGCTGAGGAAAAGCAGCGCGAATACTATACCTCGCCCCAAGTCGAAATTGTGAAACAAATCCATAAACGGCTCATTTCTGATTTGCAGGAGCGGCCCACAATAGAGGAACTTGCCAAAGAGTTCCTTATCAACACGGCCACTCTGAAAAACACATTCAAAGGCATCTATGGACAGCCTATCGGTACTTATATGAAAGAGTATCGCATCAGGCAGGCGGCGGTCCTGCTCCGTCAAACCCAGGCCACGATTGCGGAGATTGCAAATAAGGTCGGATATGAAAATCAGAGTAAATTCGCCACTGCGTTCCGTGATGTACTGAATGTTGCTCCCGCAGAGTACAGAAAGCAAAATGTCAGTGAATAGCCTATAAGTGGATAATCAGTTTGACAAAAGGGTATATCCAGAAGGAGCCGGAGGGACAGTGTTGTGTCTCTCCGGCTCCTTCTTTCTTTACTTAGAATCAATAGAACCATCCAAACCATTTACTGTGGCTTTTCAGAATCCTTCTCCTGGAGTGCTAATAGCTGTTCAGCAAGAAAGTCCAACGTATTAAGCAGCACCATTTGATTAGCGCGGTTACACGCCCTAAACTTCCCAAGAAACCGATTGACTTCTTCCTCATGTTCATCTGGTTCCACGCTGAACAGATCACTTGTTGTAAGACCCAAACGGTTCACAATCGGAAAAAGGATTTCAAAGGACGGATTGACTTTCCCGCTTTCTATGCACTGAATCATCTTGATAGACACCCCTGTTTCATCAGAAAGCTCCTGCTGTGTCAAATTACAAGATTGCCATTGACGGGTACATCATTCAGATAGACCATAGCGACATTAAGACTATGACCGCAGAGATACAGAAAATCGGTGTCAATGTCAACCAGATAGCACGCCGCGTAAACGCGACGGGGAACGCATACCAAGAGGACA
>CAMWTF010000172.1 GCA_947177105.1 uncultured Lachnospiraceae bacterium
TCAGGAAAAATTTTGAACCTGGGTGTCACCGGGCCGCCGCTGACCGAGTTGTACTTGCGCCAGACTGGCGCCGCATTTGACGCAAATCAGACTGCAGATATACAGCCCCAGGCCGAAATGACATTGCTCCATCTGCCCCTCCCCCCGGTAAAAGGGCTCTGTGGCATGACGCAGTTCCTCCGGGCCAAACCCCGGACCGTCATCCTCCACCACCACTTCCAGGATCCTGTCCTGTTCCTCCTCCGGGGCAGTCAACTCCCCCTCCACTACGCGCACCGTCACCTGCAGCATACGCCGGGCGTAGCGCAGGCCGTTGGACACCAGGTTTTCACACACCTCCAGCACCAGCGCCTCATCCAGGCAGAGGATTCCCTCGCCGCCAAAGGAATAGGAGATGTCCTCCCCCAGGATCTCGCACATGCCGCGGAGCTTTTCCCGCAGCGCCGCAGCCGGAACCGGCGCCAGTTCCGGCTCCAGATCCTCCAGCTTCCGAATACTGCTCATCTTCTGTGTATAGCTCTCCAGCCTGAGGATCTGCCCGTTCATCATACCCAGGATTTCCATAAGCTTATCCTGGGAAATTCTGCCCTCCGGGACATATCGCTCCAGCATCTCCCCGTAACCCTTCAGCACGGTGATGGGTGTACGCATATCATGAGCAAAGGCGGCGTTCAACCGCTTTCTCTCCTCCAGCAGCTGCCAGGTGGTCCTGTTGTTCTCATACAAGGCCGCTCTCATCTTTTCAAAGCCCTCCCAAAGCCGCCCTAACTCATTGTCTTTCACCGGCTCCATCTGAAAATCCAGGCAGTTGTCCGCTATTTTTTCCGAGGCGTCCTGCAACACCCGCAGGGGTTTTTCCAGTTCCCTCTTATAAAATATCCACACTGTCAATCCCACACAGACCAGGATCCACAGCGGGATCAGGATTACCTGCATATAGCTGATTAACTCATAGATAATCTGCTGCGTCAGGTCCAGGCTCCTCACATCATATCCCGGCTCTTCCTTACCCACATAGGTACGATGTACAAATCCATTGCTATCAATGAAAATCTCATAGCCATCGTTCCATATTCGCACATTCTCCACACCCATATAGTTTGATTCATACCAATACTGCAGCTCATTCGTACCATGCCCGATTACCATGGTCCCCAAATAAGCCAGAACAACGCAGACAGGGATACAGTAATACAGGGCCCGCCGCAGCGATCTCTGCCGCTGGCGGCGATGCTTCCTGCCATGTGGCCTTTTCACTTTTTCCATCTATATCCCATCCCCCATACCGTTTCCAGATGATATTCTTCTCCGTATTCCTTGAGTTTGGCGCGAATCCGGCGCACATGCTCCGCCACCACGCTGCTGTCTCCCTCGGCGTCATAACCCCAAAGCCTCTCATAGATCCGCTCCTTGTCAAACACCTGGCCGGGACTTAAGGACAACAACTCGATAATCTCATATTCTTTTTTGGCAAAGGGGATCACCGGTCCCTCCACCGCTATGGTCTTGGCGGTGTAGTCTATGGCCATCCTGCCCCAGAACCTTACGTTGGCGTCCGCCTTGCAGCGGTGGTCCCGGCGGATGTGAGCCGCCACTCTGGCCCCCAGTTCCTCCATGGAAAAGGGCTTCAGGATGTAGTCGTCTCCTCCCGCCGCAAAGCCCTGCACCTTGTCGCTGTCCTCGATGCGGGCTGTCAAAAAAAGGATAGGACAGGACACATAGTCCCGAATCCGGCGGCACACCGCCAGTCCGTCCATATGGGGCATATTGATATCCAGCAGAATCACATCCGGCTGCCGCAAGGCCAGTTCCATGGCTTTCTCCCCGTTGAACGCTGCCAGCGTCTCGTACCCGTTAATCTCAAAATAATCCTGGATCAGGCTTACCACATCCGGTTCGTCGTCCACTATCAGTATTTTATACATAAAAAATCCGCCTTTCCTGTTATGCTCCCACTCAGAATAACAGTATAAGGCGGAAATATCAACTTTTTATCAATTTTTGGACGCTTACATATTTTGGGCTGTCGCTTTTCACAGGGCGGCCCGCATAGAACGCTTCGGACAGATAATCATTCACTGCCTGGACACGATATTGTTGCCGTCGATCTGGACGCCCTCGATACTGCTCACATAGCGGGAGAGACGGGCATATCCGTAGTCCTTGTATTTGAAATCCGGGAAATGCTCATGGAGCTGCTGCCCCAGGATCTCCAGCTTAATGTTCTGCTCCGCCTTGCGGATAATGTACTGCTGCACATGGGACTCCACATTCATCGGCACCTCCTGGCCTCCCCGCACCACCAGAATCGTAGTGCCCTGCTTCACAATCTTGAACTTGGTGGCCTCGGTGATGAATTTCATCATGGCGTTATAGCCGTAGTTGCGCTCGTCAAAATCGGGGTACAGCCTCTGCAAATTGCTCTTGACCATGCCCAGATTGGCAGGCTCCCCGTTATTTTCACACTCCTGCAGCAAATTGTTGATAGCGGACTTGATCTCTCCGATGGGGGTGATGGAATCTCTCTCCGCCACAGGCTTGTCCCCCTTGGACTCGTCATCCACAATCTTGTCCAGGAACTTATATTCGTCGCAGACGGCGATAAAGGTCTTGGAGGCATCGCTCTTGCCCATGCCGATCACGGACTTGCCCTCCTCCCGCAGGCGGCTCACCAGGCGGGTAAAATCGCTGTCCGAGGTCACGATGCAAAAGCCGTCTATACTTCCTTTGTACAATATGTCCATGGCGTCAATGACCAGCATGATATCCGCTGCGTTTTTCGCCGTGGAATACCGGGACTGCTGTATGGGGACAATGGCGTATTTCAGGGCCTTCTTGTTCCAGCTGGCCAGATCCGGGTTGGTGAAATCTCCGTACATCCTCTGGTAGGTAATGATACCGTATTTCTTTAACTCGCTGATGATCACATCCACATACTTGGAGCTGGTGTTCTCAGCGTCGATCAACAATGCATATTTTCTTTCTTCCATAGAAAACTCCCGTCTGCCCGTTCTGGCGGGCTCGCAAATCAGGATCCTGTTCCCTGCCTTTTGCATACTTGTATTGTATCGTAATTTTGGAAAAAAGGCAACCTTGCACGGGTAATTTGCTTTCCGCGGTTTTCTCCTATATCTCTTTCTTTATACGCAAAATATTCTGTCCGTCCCTGTACTCATAGGAGATATCGTCCATACTCTTTTTTACCATATATATTCCAAGTCCGCCCATCTCCCGCTCTTTGGCGGAGAGGGCGGTATTGGGATCGGCTTTGGCCAGGGGGTCATATTTCACGCCGTTGTCAATGAATGTTATTACAACCGCAAGCGGATCCTCCGTCACCTCAACCCTGACGGCAGCCGTGCCGGTCTTCGGATGATACGCGTAGTAGGCGATATTGCTGAAAAGCTCATCTACGGCAATATTTACCTGTACACGCGTTTTCGCCGGGCAGGCCAATTGTTCCAGCAGCTCGTCGACAAAAGCAGTCACGGCGGCGATATTCTCAATTGTGGCGTCAACCGTCAATTCCTTCACTTTACTCCTCCATTTTCGCCCTGTACTCTAAGCACAGCATAGTTATGTCATCAAACTGCGGCGCTTCTCCCACAAACCTGTCGATATCCTCCTTCACCTTCGGCAGCAGCTGCGCAGGCGGCAGTTTGGAATGTCGGCGGAGTATTTCTGTCAGACGCTCCATGCCGTATAGCTCGTTGGCCCTGTTGGCAGCCTCTGTCACGCCGTCCGTGTACTGGAAAATCCTATCGCCCACCTCCAGCCGCATACTTCCGCATTTATAGCGCATTCCCTCCATACCCGCCAGCACAAAACCCGCCCGAAGCTTATAGGGCTCGAAATTACCGTCCTTTTTGCAGATAAATGGGATCTCATGACCGGCATTCACAAAACAAAATTCGCCGCTCACCAGATCCAGTACGCCTTCAAAGGCCGTGATAAACAGCCCCTCACTGTTGGACTCGCACAGCAGGTCATTTACCTCGGTGAACACCTCCCCCAGATCCTTGCCCGGCTGCGTGTGATCCTTTATCAGCGTTTTACCGATAACCATAAACAGAGCCGCGGGTACGCCCTTCCCCGACACATCCGCCACCACCACAGCCAGATGGCGCTCGTCCACCATAAAGAAATCATAGAAATCGCCGCCCACCTCCTTTGCGGGACTCATCGACCCATAGATGTCAATCTCCTTCCTCTCGGGAAAGGCAGGAAAAACGCCGGGCAGCATATTGGCCTGGATTTTTGCGGCCACTGTAAGTTCGGTGTTGACGCGCTCTTTTTCCGCAGTTATCGCAGTGAGATTTTCCGTGTATTCCACAATGTCTTTTTCCATTTTTCCCACCGCCTGCGCCAGAATCCCCAACTCGTCCTTTTGCTTTATGGAGGCCAGATTGTCGGAGGAGGTATTGTCGTCGGCGAAACGCTTTGCCTCCTTTGTCACCGTTAGAATGGGCTGTATCACACTTCTTCGCAAAATCAGAGAATACACTAGGATAAACAACAGAATCGCCCCCAGGCTCCACAGAGCAACATGCATCACATAGGTATTTCTGGCATTTTCCAGCCGGGTCATGGGCTTTTCCACACAGAGCATGGCAATAATTTCGCCGTCGGAATTTCTCACATCGATTGCCGCTGTGGTGTGGGCGCCCGATTCTTTGGAATATGAATAAAGATACTCTGTGGCCCGTCCTCCTTCCGTCATAATCTTGATCACGTTGTGCGTGTGCTTTTCGTCCAGATCCGACGCGGTGTACCCCAGGGGATAGCGCCCAAAGCCGGTGCCGGAATTTACTGTGTCATAGATGTAGGTGAGGGTTTTATAGTCGGACTTGTCCACCTTTGCAACATAGATAAATGTGACATTCGCGGCATCGGTCAGCAGGTCCAGACTATGCAGAATATCCTCATATTCCTGGTCCGTGCGGCCCGTGGAAAGATACTGGTCAAACTTATCAGGATTTAAGATAGCCCTGGCCGTCTCCGCGATCTCATACGCCGAATCGTTATACTGCTGCTCCAGCACCGCCGTAAACTCTGTGTAGCCCACCGCGCTGCACACCGTCCCCAGCAATATCCCGAAAATAATGACGCCCAGTGTCAGCCTGCCTGCGATACCCGTCAACTTTTTCATAAAACATCTTGCTCCTTTTTCAGAGTGTGCCCCGCAAAAAACCGCCTTTTTTCCTGGGTGTCAAGGAAATGCGGCATTTTGTTCTGCGCCATGGGCCTTCCTCTTTGGGCCAGCTTTTGCTCATAGCGCTTAAAGCTGCCCTCTTGCAGAAATTCGATGTGCAGCGGCTCGATCTCCCTCATCTTCCGGCAGGATTTGTATTCGGGATTGGCTGTGCAGAAACACTCTTCCAAAATCGCGGCGGCGTTTTCCGGAATGCTGTCACATTCCATATATAACAGGTATCCCGGCGAAATGCCCGAAACGTCCGCCCCCACGGAATATCCTTTGACTTTGGCGCCTGTATACCTCGAAAAAAGCTTCACCGCAGCGTCAAAATGCTGCTGGTTACTCTTCTCGCCCGCAATATTGATCACCTGATTTTGTCGGTAGCAAAATTTCACCACGGGGGCTTTTTCATGGCGGTCCACCAGCTCCACCACATCGCCGATCCGGTAACGGTACAGCCCTGAACGATTCGTGATGACAAGCTCATACTTGCCGCCGATTTGCAGGTCCTCCATCAATAGCGGCGGCCCATCTCCGTCTAAGGGAATAAACTCAAAAAAAACCGACTCCGGCAGCAGTATATATCTGTCCGCCGCATTCATGTTCTCCGCCAGCCCGAAAACACCCTCCGAGGCTGCGTACACAAAGTAGTGAATGGGAATGTCCCCAGCATATTCACACATCTTTTTGGTATAGTAGGAAAAACTTTCCCCGCCAATGGCCAGGATATATTTCATGATGTCTCTTATAAACATCTGACGCTGCCGA
>CAMWTF010000173.1 GCA_947177105.1 uncultured Lachnospiraceae bacterium
GGCCGGGAGGTGGTGGCCCAGAATGATTCGGAATATCCCAAATACTTTTATGTGCGGGAGGATGCCCTGCCCCTGACAGAATGGCGCATGGCATGGCCCAAGGGGGAATGGCTGGAAAAACAGGACGAGACGCCGACGGAATATGTGGAGTTCTCCGCCATGGACTGCATTGTGACTCATCTGGCGGAGGTAATCCTGCAATATTATGATCGAATCCTGAACCGCCAGCTCACTGCCGATCTGGTGGACATGGTGCGCAGGCGCTATCCGGCCGCTGTAGACAACGTGGTGCCCCAGCGTGTGAGCCTGGCCCAGTTACAGCGAGTGCTTGCCGGACTGGTCACCGCAAGAGTGCCCATCAACCGTTTGGATTACATTATAGGTTATTTGGAAGAGCATTCTATAGACGAAAAAGGGGAAACAGAAAATGCAATTGCCGCACTGACCCGGGAATTATGCTGAAAAAAGCTGCTGCGTCATTTGACGCAGCAGCTTTATATCTTTCATATTATTTTTTGTAGTCGCAAGAAGGCTCATTGCCTACCGCATTAAGGCTGGACATACTCTTATAGAAATTATAAGCTTTGGCCGAATTTTGGAGACTTCTGTGCATATTGCTCCTCTCTCTGGAAAAGAAACTTTCAATCAGGGATTTATTCCGGGCCTCCTGCGCCTGTATGGAAATTCCCAAGTCTGTAATCTCTTTGATCTGCTGCTGGAGTATCCGAATCTGGTCTGCATATTTCTCCCGGTTATCCTGAAGCTCCACGGATAACTTCTCGTACATGACCTCAAATCCATCATCCAGCTGCGACAGCTTCTGAATCAGACTCTCCTTCTCCTCTATGGCTTCATCAAAGAGGGACATATCCACCTCCTGGGCCATAAAGACTGCCTCCTGTTTCCTGTTATATTCCTGTATCTCCAGAAGCACCTGGCGTTTTGCCGCCAGGCTCTCCTGTAATATGCTTAACTGGCTCTCCATTAGTTAGCCCCTTTCGCCTGATTGATTCGCATAACCTCTTTCCAGGTATCCCGGACAGAATGCAGATGCCCATTGATCTCCTCCAGAATCTCCTTGTCTTTTTTTAAGTTTGCCTCCACCAAGCGCTGTGACAGATAGACATAGATGTTCTCAAAATCCTGAGCCACCGGGTATTTCATATCCAGGGTCTGGCGCAGATAATCTATTATCCTCTGAACCTTTACAATATTGGTGTGCGCTTTGGGTACATCCTTCTGCTCTATCGCTACAATGGCTACATTACAGAACTTGATCGCCCCTTCATAGAGCATCAAAGTCAACTCTGCCGGAGATGCAGTAAGTACCTTGCTGTTATTGTATTGTGCATACACATCAGGCATTGCCATATCATGAGCCTCCCAATAAGGATGTCACTGCGCTAGCGCCGCTCTGCATCTTGGCCAGTGCAGTCTCCATCGCAGCAAACTTCTTGTACCACTTATCCTCGTAATCGTTCAGTTTCTGCTCCTGCTCCTTGATCTTAGTGGTATAGTCATCATAGTCGGACTTCATCTTCTTGTCATCATAGAAGCTGCCAAAGCTGCGGTAACCCTTCACGGACGAAGACATATCACTCATCTTGTCATACAGGTTCTGGGACAGCTTGGTGAAGAAGCTGATAACCGTATCCGGATCGTTGGCGATCATACTCTTCAGCTTATCCGGATCGCCTGATGTATCGGCATCATCCGGGTCGCCTGCGATATGATAAGCGTTCCGCTCATTGTCCTGTGCCTCAAAATATCCCAGAGTCTCGATACCAAAATCATGGAGATACAGGGTCTTTCCCCCTACCTCTATACCGCCCGACATAGCCGCTCTCATAGTAGAACTGATGGAACTCAGATTCTCATCCCTTCTCAGCAGGGCATCTTTAATCTTCTTCTCATATTCTTCTATCTCGCTGTCAGACAGGGCATCCTTCTCCTCTGTAGTCAGAGGCTCATAGCCCTTGGCGGAATCCGCATTGTACAGCTTATCCATCTCGTTTATGATGGCGTTGTACTCCTTCAGGAAATTCTTGACCATGTCATAGATGCCGTCGGTATCCTGCTGCGTGGTCACAGTGATCTCCTCCTGTGTCGCATCCAAAGCAGTGAAGGTCAATCCATTGATGGAAAATGTATTGTCCTTGCTCTCAAACTTCGCGCCATTCAAATAAATCACAGCATCCTGACCATCGATCTTGTTGTAGCCATTCTTGCCATCTGCGTCCGCCACTAAGCCTAATGCCTCTAACGCATCCGCTCCGGCGGCGTCATTGGACGTAAGCTTGAAATTACTGGCAGCGCCTGACTCCTTGGCACTGATGAAAAATCTCTGGTTATTCTCATCAAAGTTAGCGTTTAATCCTGCGCTTTTCAACTGGGTCAGCACATCCGAAATGGTCGTATTTTCATCCACCTGAATATTCGCAACAGAATTATTATCGTTATCCGTGACGCTGAAAGTACCTGCAGCCGTTACCCCCAGATCTCCCAGCTTGGTCATTGCGGTCACTTTTTCTCCGCTATCGCTTTTTACGGTGCCTCCCGTGAGGTAACTGGTCTTGGCCAGTCTGTCAATCTTTAGGGTCTGCACACCGTTCATAGCATCCTCGCCGGTGATCACACTGACGGCATTGGGGTTGGATACCTTGGTTGTCTTCTTGCTGTAAGCGTCCGTGAAACGCATATTGCTCAAATACTTGGACTGCAGATTCTTCAGCTTGGTGTTCAGGCTCTTCCATGCGTCCTGTTTCCACCCCAGCTTGGTCTGGGCTTTCTTGGTGTTATCCACCTTTGTCTGCTTAGCCGCCACCAGCTGCTGAATTATACTCTCTGTATCCATGCCGGACATCAATCCGGAAAGTCTCATTGCCATATCTGTCTCCTCCTATCTTCTCTCGTCCACCAGGATACCTGCCATCTCCCACACCTTGGCGATCATATCCAATGTCTTCTCAGGCGGGAACTCCTTCAGTACTTCCTTGGTGTCTTTGTCTACAATTTTGATGGTCACGCGGTTGGTTCCCTCGTGCATACCGAACACAGCTTCCGAATGCGTCATCATGTTCTTGTTCAGCTGCTCCACGGCGCGTTTGATCTGATCATTGGTGGGCTGCTGCTGTTGCTGTTCGCTGCTGTTGCCACCGGCATTGCCCTTGCTCTGTCCCTCGGCCACCACGCTTACCGTGTTGTCCACCTGAGCGGCCTCCTGAGCCGTATTGCTCTGGGACTCAATACTCGGCGCTTTGGTCTGCGCCACAGGCTTGGGTGTACTAACACTCTGAGCCTGTACACTCATGATACTTCCTAACGGTTCAATTGCCATAATTACACCTCCATGTGTCTCTGCATGTCGTCATCCTTATACGACACTTATTGGTTTTCTTATAGCTATTATCGGATACCGCAATAAAAAAAATTAGTTTTTTTTAATAAAAAGTGTGGGGATTGCACAAACCACCTATAGGTTTACACCAGCAGATCCTTCAGCGCAGCCATGCCCTCGGCGCTGGCGGCCTCCTGATTGGCCTCCTGAATCTGCATATAGACCTCCTTGCGGTAGATGGGCACTTCCTTGGGAGCGGTGACACCGATTTTAACCTGGTCACCCTTTACCTCCAGAATCGTGATCTCAATGTTGTTGTTGAGAATAATTGCCTCATTCTTTTTTCTGGATAAAGCCAGCATCTCAGTCACCTGCCTTTCTGGACTGCAGGATCTCATAGATGGGGAAACGCACCGGATAGTTGTCGGCATCTACAATAATCTGACAAGCCTTGCGTTCATCCACATTGATGATTATGGGACCCTGCAGATTGACACTCATCTGCTTTAAATCGGAAGGAACCCGCACCGTCACCAACACCAGCAAATTGTCCGAAGTCACCTCTCCGATTCCGGTCAGCAGCTCGTCGTCGATCTCGGGGTTATAGTCCTCCTTCACCATCAGGGGATCTATCACTGTCATGGCAAATCCCGGCTCCTCCAGGGACTGAAGCCAGCGGATACCGGCGGACACTCCCTTCTCCTCGTCGTGGAGCAGAGTAAATCTCTTCATATCAGGGAATCCGATAATGCCGCCCGGAAAGGTGATGATTTTGTCGTCCGTAATTTCCACTTGGCCAAATGCCTTAGTTTCGATTATCATAGTTAGCTCCTCTCTATCTGAAGAATATTCAATCTTTTGCTATATAAGCCCTGGCTTTCATAGCACGGATGTCCATCCGGCCGCTTTCTGCCGAGAATATGGTTCTGCCTTACAGATAATTCAGCAGACTGATCTGCGCCACCTTTCCCGTAGCCATCAGAGATGCCTCGTATGTCAGCTTGGCGCTGCTCAGATTGATAATAACCTCCGCAATATCAATATCCTCATTCTCACTCTTCAAGGTCTCAAAAGTGGTTTTCTGAGACTGCATACGGTTTTCAATCAACTCCAGCTTCCTGCTGCGGGTACCCACATTGGTTAGGCTCACATTGGTATCGTCCAGATAACCCTGCATCAGGCTGATGCCATGCTCAAACATTTTCTGGGCCTTATCTTTTTTCAGTTCCAGCACCTTAGTTGCCACATCCAGCTTCTTCTGGATGGCATCCGCGTCAGCGCCGCTGGACTCTCCCAGCAGATTGGTCAGATCAGCCACAATTTTCTCTGTGTCCAGCACATCCTGCATAGCGTTCACCAGATCCTCCACATCCCTGCCGATGCCATGCTTGAAGCACTCGTCCGCAGTGGAGTTGATTCGGATTGTCTGGTTGAAGCCCACATCATATTCAATGTCCTGACGCTCCGCATTGGAAGTCAGATAGCTTTCGTTGTAGGTGATCTCTTTATCCGCGTCACCCGGATCGGACTTACAGTAAAAATAGTGCTCAGGACGCAAATCCCCTTTAATCCATTTGGATTTCTCGTAGGTAATCTGTATCTCTCCCTCATTGGTATCAGCGGTGGCCACATTGTCCTTAGTTTCCATCAGCTTGTCATAGGCGTCCTTGGACAACAGCAGTTCCCCTGTCTCCGGCACAAAAATCGCTCCGTCCGCCGCTGCTGCCGCCTCCTGATAGGGAGACTCATAGTCATGTTTGAGTACAGTGTTAATAGTCTTGGTCTGGTAAGTGCCATCCGGCTGCCGCTCCTGATAGCTCAATACCGGCAATGTGTCGTCGCAGCTGCCGTAAGCCAGTTGGAACCGATAGACATCAACCTGCTGTATATCCTCTTTGTTTACATTGATGTTATTATAATTGTTGGCAGTCATATCCATCACATCACTGCCGTCAGTACCCTTGGTGGTGATTATCGTCACCTGGTCTATGGCATTCTTATCCAGCTGCTCGGTGATGCTGTACTTTTTCTCCGTGGCGTCCATAAAACTCAGGGAAGTATCCGTGCGGTAACCGGTAAAAACATAGCGGCCTGCGTAGTCCGCGTCGCCGGTGCTGTACACCTCGTCTGCCAGGGCCTTGAGCTGCTCTACGATAATCTGTCTGTCAGAGGACTTCAAGTCACCGTTGGCCCCCTTGGTACACTGCTTCTGCATGGCAGTCACCACCTCCGCCAGATTTTTCAGCGCCTCCTCCGTCACGCTCAGCCAGCTCTCCGCATCGGGAATATTCCTGCTGTAATACTGGGTCACTTCCGTCACGTTGCTCCGCAGGCGCAGCGCACGGATGGCTACCACCGGGTCATCGGAGGGGCGGTTGATTTTCTTCTCTGTGGACATCTGGGTACTGAGCCGGTCCTGCAATATTTTATTGGTGTTGATATTTGCCAGATTATTGTTCTGCATGATCTTGTTTGTTATTCTCATAATCCTAACTCTTTCCTGCATAACTGGAGTTTGGCTGAAGCAAAACGCAGGCGGCACCCATATTCTACCTATTTAACTTACACATATTTAGACAATTGTGAAACATTCCCGGCAATCCCGT
>CAMWTF010000174.1 GCA_947177105.1 uncultured Lachnospiraceae bacterium
GGTCGGTGTTTTGTTTTACCGACACCTGCCGCGGCCACCTTGGGGGCTAAACCCCGTGTGGCCGGCGTGTCGATTTCCAGATTCTGTGAGGTTCCGGATGGCCGCCAAAGGCAGCTGCAGACTCCATATTCGTCTCGATAAAGTAAGCCCCGTTCTGCAGGCAAAAGGCAATTGTGTCATCCTCTCCGCTTCTTGCAAGGGAAGCCACCTCCTCATCCGGTCCCGGGAACGGGCACAGGTACTGGTAGAAACGTCCCTTATACTCCTCCTTTATGGGAAAACAGAACACAAACTTTGCCTTTGTCCCCTCGAATCCCCCATGTATATAGCGGAAAGGCTTTCTGCTCCCGTCCGGCATGTCACGCTCTCTCATCTCATCCGCATCAATATAGGGTTTTGAGTAGTAAGCATCCTTTTTCGCATCATAAATCACTTTTTCGCTCATTTATGCAGCCTCCTTCAGCTTTTTCCTATATTTCCTTCTGTTTCGATATTATCCCATATCCCCCTTGCGAAAGAAACAGGAAATCCGACCGAAAATACCAGAAATCCGCTTTTACAACCTTCTTTCCAGATGGAACTGTATCAAATCCAGGCTTCCGCTACCCTGATAGCACAAATACAGAGCATGAATCCCCTCCGGTACCTTCACTTCCCCAGCATAGGTATTCCAGGCGTTTCCCTCGGAACGGACGGGGATTCTGTCACAAATTTCCCCTTCCGGTGAAGTCCTCACCAGGAACTCCCCCTGGGCTTCTCCACGCACTGTCAGCCCAACCTGGTTCAGATTTCGGAAACGAAAATACTTGTATCCTGCCACACTGCCCTGCCTGATATTGGCAATATACTGCATCGGCATGACCGCATCCTGTTTTGCGGCCTCGCTTTCAGGCTCCATATCTGCCGCGTCCTGGGTCAGGTACGGATAATCCAGCTTCATAGCCAGCGGGTGGGAGAATACCACCCCTTTTTCTGAACGCAGACAGCAACAGATATAAGCCGGATAGGTTCCCTCTCCTGCCAGGGACTCCTGATTCAGGCCGCAGGAGGTCACTTCCGCCTGACGGATGCTGCCATCCTCCTGCTCTTTCTTAATCGGCGCGTTGCCGGAATACAGATAAATCATCCCGTCATGGTTCTTTGACTGTTTTTCCCTCTGCCAGCTACCATGGTGGCGGACAATCTTGCACATAGGCCCAAAATGATACGCTCCTCAAAAGCTACGGCCCTCTGCCCGCCAGGTGTATGGAAAAATGACTCCCCTGTCAGATGAACTTCATAGACTTTGCACCAACTATCAAATTCTTTCAATTCTCATCTCGTGTAATGATACCCCACGCCTCAATCTGTGTCAGAGCAGGATATGGGGATTCATCCTGTGCTTTTATCAGTTCCTTTAAGGTCAATGTCGATACCGTGCGTTTATTTATGGGGAAATGCTGGGGTTCAGTACTTTTTTTCAGTTCCAGCACCTCCCGGCTGCCATCGTCAAATTCTATGGTCGCCCGGATCCAGTAGCTGTCATGGGGATAATCCGCCCGCAGGGTCAGGACAATTTCATCCAATGTAACGGCCACGCCGAAATCAATGGTCAGCTCCGCATTCGGATTCTTATTAATTCCCCAACTCTGATAAGGGTAAGGATAATGATGGCTGTTTGCGTAAATCCCGTCAATGGCATTACGGGCAGCGAACAGCGCCTCTCCCCGGGTCTCCACATTGGCTGCGCTATGAGGCCACATCCCCGTCTCTCCATGCTGATCCAGCGGATTTAACGCCAGGTTACGGCGTAGCGCTACCTTATTCATATCCGCCAAAGCTGCAGTGAGCAGATGCTGCTTCCCCTTAAAGGAACGGGGCGGATAGCATACCCGGGACATGGTACCAAAAGGAATACGGAATACCACCTGTTCCTTTACGTAAACCAGCACGGCAGGCAGGGCATCTTCCAAACAAAGGTCATACCAGCCGGGTTCATCACAGGTAAACACCACTCTGTCCCCTCTGTGATAACGCCCCGGATGTACCAGTGTCACCCGCCCGCTGCCCTCCGCTACGGAAATACTTATGCCGCTCTCATTTATGACTTCTATTTTCATGCAATTTACCTCTACTTTCACAGTTTCTTAGCCCCTCTCCATGGTAGTGGACTTATTGGTTCCATTATAAGAAACGGGTTCTGGACTGGTTAGAAAATATGTGCTACAATTAGAAAAATAGCACACAAAAATATCTACCAAGGAGAATGCAATCCATGAACCTGGTCGAAACACTTTTTCGTTTTCTGCAATACACCACGGAACTGCCGGTGCAATCCTGGAGCAGCGCTCCTGAAAACCTGAACAAATTCGAGCGACTCCACTGTTTTCTGTCCCAAGTTCAGCCCATGATGACAAAGGATACTCTTTCTCTCATCCTGACGAGCCTGCATCCGTCTTGTCTGTATAGCTCACGGGATCTGCTGGGAATCTGCACACTGGCTTTTCTTTTTGAAGGAAGCCCCTTCCTTGTAGGCCCCTATGTAACGGAAGAATGGCAGGACGACAGGGCACAGCAGCGGTTAGCATGCCTTGGGCTGCCTGCCAGCTACCTGCTGCCCTATAAACTGTACTACTGTAGCTACCGGCTTATGGACGAACAGACCGTTACCAGATTTGTAACCGGTGCCATCACTGCGCTGAAACCCAGCCAGCCCCCCTATCTCCACCAGACGCTGGCAGGCCTTCAGGGCAAGGGAGCCAAGGATTTCTTTGAACAGGAACCTTTGGATTTTGATCTGGCTGTTCGGCGATATGAGCAGGAGAATAAATTTCTAAAGCTGATAGAAACCGGCCAGCCCCAGGCTGCACTGGAAGCATATCAGCAAATAAGTAAAATGAGCCTGAAAAATAACAATCTTGATTCTGAAAATCCCCGCACCATGATGGCAAATGCCACAATCATACGCACCCTGGCACGCAAGGCGGCCGAACGCGGCGGTGTCCATCCCGCTGTAGTAGATGCTATTTCCGTCCCCTATGCCCAGAAAATGTATACCACTATAAACGCCCGGGAATTCTATACCCTGATTCTCAAAATGATAGAGGAATTCGCAGAAGCGGTGCGCCAGGCCAGGCGGGAACGCTATTCTCCTTCCATCAGCAAGGTGGTCAGTTATATTTCGCTGCATTTAAGTCAGGAAATGACAAGAGAGGATTTGGCAAAGCTGATACATGTCACGCCCTCCTATCTGAGCCATCAGTTCAAAGCCGAAACAAGCCTCACCCTCTCTGCGTATATCGCGAAGAAGCGCTGTGAAAAGGCTGCTGAGCTTCTGCGGGGCACCAGCCTGACAGTGCAGGATATCAGTGCCCATGTGGGTTATCTGGACAGCAATTATTTTACGAAAGTATTCAAAAATATTTATCGAACCACGCCCACAGATTATCGCTCCCAATTCCATTATGCTTCTTAAAAGCATATTCTTTCTAATATCAGCACATAATTTCTATCTCATTTTTCCTCTTATTTGCTATTATAAAAAGGAGTAATAAGAGAGGAGAATTGAAAATTGAATAACGAGCAGCGAGCCTGGATTGAAGGAGTCTGGGAAAAATTACAAATCAAATTAAGAGCCGAATGCCAACGGACTGGCGCAAATATCCCTTTTATACCACTTCAGGGGCATTACAGAGACTGCATGATGCCGGGCGGCTTGACCTGGTGGACCAACGGCTTCTGGCCGGGTATCCTCTGGCAGATGCATCATGCCACTGGGGAAGATGCCTACCGATTGACGGCAGAGGACGTGGGGAAGCGCATGGCAGTTATACTGGATAATCCCAGGGAACTGGATCACGACATTGGTTTCCTGGTTCTGCCGGGCGCGGTGACCCAATACCGCCTGACCGGCAACCCAGAATGCCGCTCTCTGGGCATCCGTGCTGCGGATTTTCTTGCCGGACGCTTTAACGAGCAGGGGAATTTCATCCGCGCATGGGATAAAAGCCCCTGGGCAGAGGATGTATCTGGCTGGATGATTGTGGACTGCATGTTAAATATCCCGCTTCTATACTGGGCTGGCCGGGAAACCGGGAACAGACGATATGCCAGTATCGCAGACCGCCATGCCGAAACCGCACTTCACTGCCTTCTGCGCCCTGACGGAAGCTGTAACCACATCGCTGCTTTCAACCCTTCTACCGGCGAGTTCTTAGGCGGCATTGGTGGCCAGGGCTACGGGAATGGCTCCAGTTGGAGCAGGGGACAGGGATGGGCTGTCTACGGCTTTGCTCTTGCCTACCGCAACACCGGCTATCCCGCATTTCTGGATGCAGCAAAACGCAGCGCCCACTATTGTATGTCTGCCCTGGCTGCCAACGAGTGGCTCCCGCTGGTGGATTTCCGCGCTCCGGCCGAACCCGTCCTGTACGACAGCGGTGCCGGAGCCATCATTGCCTGCGGACTGCTGGAAACTGCGGAGCATGTTCCCGCACTGGAACAACAGATGTACCGCACTGCCGCCTTGCATACCCTGCAGGCATGCGAGGCAAAATTCGCCAACTGGGATTCCGACACCGACGGCATCCTCTTTGGCGGTGGTATGATGTACCACAACGACCGGCTGGCCGGGCAGGCATACATTTACAATGATTATTTTCTCTTAGAAGCCATTCTGCGGCTGGCCGGAAAAGATTTCATAATCTGGGGGGGGATGACAAATGATAGATTCCAATACACTTCATAATGCCGGAATGATTCCGACACTGGATACTTTCAGCGAGAAGCTGGCAGAAGCCGCTTACCCGCAAGGGCTGCCCATCGTGGCAGCCCTGCGGGATGGCTTTGAACTGGATGAAAGCACAATCCGGCATCAGCCCAGCGGCCGCCTGCAATCCGTATACCTGAATGCCCGTGTGGGCGGCTTTACTGTACATCTATTGCAGAAACGATAGCCCCTCATCCGGCCTGTCGCTGACTGCATAGCATAGTTCATGGCTGCTCAAAGCCGGTGTTCTGGCTTTCACAGATGGACACTGCAGAAATTGTATCTTGGAACAGGCTCATGTTCGGCCTGTACTCGGAAACCACAATCTGCTCCATCTCCTCCGGGCTTTCCAGGCAGCCCCTTTTAATCCATCTGCGGATCACTGCGGACAACCCTTCGGTAAAAAAGGTCTGATGGTAGAGCAGTTCCTCCTTGGAGGCATAACCCATGATAGGAACAATCCTATCGATATTATGCCGCAGCTCTGTGGGCAGTTTGTCATACGTCAGGCTCAGCTTACCCAAAGCATCCATGTAAGTGCAGAAAAAAGCCTTGTGCTTTTGTATAAGTTCAAACAAGTGCCGGAACCCGTTGGTACGCAATCCCTTCCCCTCTTCCAAAAACAGCCCAATAATCTGCTGATACATCTCCGCCACCAGATGATCCATCAGATCTGCCACATCTTTATAATGCACATAAAAGGTGGTTCTGTGAATTTCGGCCCGTTTACAAATTTCACTGACGGAGATACGGCTGATATCCTTTTCCTTTAATAGATTCAGAAAAACATATTTTATCCTGTTCTCCGTCTCTACTGCGCGCTGGTTTCCTTTTGTGTTCATGAATTTCCATCTCCCCTATGTTCTTCACCTCATTAATTCAACACTTGTATATAAATTGACGGTTGTATTCGACATCTGTATAAATTATAATGTAAATAACCTCAATCGACAAGTGTTGATTTTAAGAAATCCAAATTCCACAAAGCATTAATTTCGAGATTGTCTACCGCATTTGCCTGTACATCCATAAGCATGCAAAGCTGATTATCCAGAAAAATGATGCACAAAAAAAGAAAGGAACATTCCTCATGAATCATAATCAAGAAATGCTGGAAAAAGCCTCTTATCCCAAGTTATTGCTGAGTTTAAGTCTGCCCGCGGTGGTCATCATGCTGGTGATGATTATCTAC
>CAMWTF010000175.1 GCA_947177105.1 uncultured Lachnospiraceae bacterium
CTCTGGATAAGGTGGCGATGGAGACGCCTGCCTTTTCAGATATATCATAAATAGTCATATGCATAAGTCCCAACTCAATGAAAAAAAGTTTGTAAGCGGTTACAGTATTTGCTTTATTTTGAATTATAACGAATCTCTAAAAAATTTTCAAGAACTATTTTTATGTTCTTGACGAATGAAGGGTTTAGAAGTAAAATTGAAATTGTAAGTACTTACATGAAAAATATCATGAAAGTGCGGGTTTTTTAGAAAATTACCGTGTAACAATCCAGTGTGCGGCCCATCTGGAACTGGACAGACAAGACAAGGTCCTGCCTGACAATGGCAGGTGACGGTTGGAATGGATATGTGAACCGGGGCGGAGAGCGGGCCTGGCGCGGCACTGCCGGATATGGGTGAGGCGGCACATTGAGAGAAGCTGGGGACAGCAGAAAAGAGGAGGAGTTATGGACGTATTAAACAAGAGCATGACCGGTAAGAAGGAGAGACCAGTCAAGGTCGTACAGTTTGGGGAGGGCAATTTCCTGCGGGCATTTGTGGATTACATGATCGACATTGCCAATGAGCAGGGCAAGTTTGACGGGGACATCGTCCTGATCAAGCCCATTGATTTCGGCAATCTGGATATGTTCCATAAGCAGGACTGCCAGTATACCGTCTCTCTGCGGGGCAATGTGGACGGCGAGGCCAAGATCATCAACAGGGTGGTGACCAGTGTGGCCGACGCGGTGGACGCTATCCATGAGTACGAGAAGTATATGGGCCTGGCGGAGATCGACACCCTTCGTTTTGTGGTTTCCAACACCACGGAGGCCGGAATTGTCTATGATGCCGATGATAAATTTGAGATGAATCCCCCCAAGAGCTTTCCCGGCAAGCTGACCAAGTTTTTATATCACAGGTTTGAGACCTTCCAGGGGGACAAATCCAAGGGTCTGGTGATGCTTCCGGTGGAACTTATCGACGACAACGGCATTATGCTGAAAAAGTGCGTGATGCAGCAGATTGCCAACTGGGGCCTGTCCGATGCCTTCAAGACCTGGGTGGAGGAGGCTTGTATCTTCACTGCGACTCTGGTGGACCGCATCGTTACCGGTTATCCCCGTGCCACGGAGCAGGAGGAGTGGGATAAGCTGGGCTATGAGGATCATATCATGGTGACCGGCGAACCTTTTGCCCTCTGGGTCATCGAGTCGGACAAGGACATCAGCAAGGAGTTCGACCTGCCCGGTGCAGGGCTGCCCGTGGTGTTCACCGATGATCACCATCCCTACAAGCAAAGGAAGGTACGCATTTTAAACGGCGCCCATACTTCCTTCGTGCTGGCATCCTGGCTCTGCGGCAACAATATCGTGAGAGAGTCCATGGAGGATGGGGATGTCCGCGACTTTATGAACAAGACCATATTTGACGAGGTGATTCCCACCCTGACTTTGCCGGAGGAGGAACTCAAAGCATTTGCGGGAGAGGTGGTAAATCGCTTCAACAACCCCTATGTGGATCATGCGCTGCTGGCTATCTCCTTAAACTCCGTGTCCAAGTGGAGGGCAAGATGTCTGCCCAGCCTGCTGGGCTATGTGGATAAGTTCGGCAAACTCCCGGCACATATGACTTTCTCCATCGCGGCGCTGATGGCATTCTACTGCGGCGACGAGATCAAGGACGGCGCGCTGGTCGGCAATAGAAACGGCGAAGCATACCTGATCAAGGACGATATGCCGGTGCTGGAGTTCTTCCGCGACAACTGCCGCAAGGATACCCGCAGCTTTGTGACCGCTTATCTGGGCAGAGAGGATTTCCACGGGCAGGATCTGAACCAGGTGCCTGGCCTTACGGACGCGGTGGCAGCTTATCTGGATGATATCAAGGAAAATGGTATGAGGGCGGCATTATGCAGAATTTCTTAAAAATAAACGACAACGACAATGTGGTGGTGGCGCTGAATGCCATCCCCCAGGGGGAGACCATCACGGTGGAAGTATCCGGCGCAGACGTTCGGATCACCGCCCAGGAGGAGATTCCTGCCGGGCATAAGATGGCGGTCTGTCCCATTCCCGCAGGCGGGGAAGTGATCAAGTATGGCTACCGCATCGGCAACGCCAAGGAGGATATCCCGGCGGGCGCCTGGATCCACACCCACAATGTGGGAACGGCGCTGGGAGACCTGCTGGAATACAGCTATGATCCGGTGGCGGCTGTGGCGGAGGCGCAAAATGCGGCGGAAGGCGCAGCCGTAAAAGACGCCGCAGAGGACGTGACCTTTATGGGCTTTGGCCGCCCGGACGGCAAGGTGGGTGTGCGCAATGAGATCTGGATCATTCCCACGGTGGGCTGTGTCAACAATGTGGCTACAGCCATAGCAAAACAGGCCAATGCCTTTGTGAAGGGCACGGTGGAGGAAGTTATCGCTTTCCCCCACCCCTACGGCTGCTCCCAGATGGGAGATGACCAGGAGCATACCCGCGCGATTCTGGCGGATCTGATTAACCATCCCAACGCAGGCGGCGTGCTGGTGCTGGGGCTGGGCTGTGAGAACAGCAATATTGATGTTTTGAAACCCTATATCGGGGATTATGATGAAAACAGGGTGAAATTTCTGGTGGCCCAGGAGTCCGAAGATGAGATTGCGGATGCGGTGGAGCTTATCAAGGGGCTCATCGATTATGCGGCGGGTTTTGAGAGAGAGCCCATCAGTGTCAGCAAGCTGGTGATCGGCATGAAGTGCGGCGGCAGCGACGGTCTCTCCGGTATCACCGCCAATCCTCTGGTAGGGCGTTTCTCCGATCTGTTGATCTCCAGGGGCGGCACCACGATTTTGACGGAAGTGCCGGAGATGTTCGGCGCGGAGACCATACTGATGAACCGTTGTGCCAACGAGGAGTTGTTCCATAAGACGGTGGATTTGATCAACGACTTTAAGAATTATTTCAAGAGCCACAACCAGACCATCTATGAGAATCCGTCCCCAGGCAACAAAAAGGGCGGTATCTCCACGCTGGAGGACAAATCCCTGGGCTGCACCCAGAAGTCCGGCAGCGCTCTGGTGAGGGGTGTGCTGCAATACGGCGAGCGCGTACAGACGCCGGGTCTGAATCTGCTCAGCGCACCCGGCAACGATCTGGTGGCGGCCACGGCGCTGGCGGCGGCGGGGGCCCACATCGTGCTGTTTACCACGGGGCGGGGAACGCCTTTTGCCTCTCCCGTGCCCACGGTGAAGATCTCCACCAACTCCAGGCTGGCAAACAAGAAAGCCAATTGGATTGATTTCAATGCGGGTGTGCTGGTGGAGGATAAGTCCATGGCAGAGGAAGCGCAGCATCTGTTTGACTATGTGGTGGAAGTGGCCTCTGGCAGGCAGGTATGCAGCGAGGCGGCGGGTTTCCATGATATGGCGATCTTTAAACAGGGCGTAACCTTGTAGAGTAAATATTTTTGTGGCAGTGTCTCTTATTTCTGCAGGCAGCAGAGATGCGTCTTTCATGCAGCCGGCGTATGCCGCGGTGGGGATTGACTGGGGATGCGGTCACAGAAGTCAGGCGGGCACACTCGGAAGGCAGTCAGAACCGGGTGTGCCCGCTTTGACTTGAGATTGCGCCCGGCCCTTGGTATGTCCGGTTCTTACGTCTCTTAGAAATTTTTGGAATGGTGTACCTGTTGGAAAAAGACTTATAAATATACATTGTAAATGGCAGACAAGTATTTTATAATCAAATATACAGATCAACAGCTACAGGGAGGATGATTAGATGCAGCAATCCGTATTAAAGGTGCAGGAACTAGGAGCGCCGCCAGAGGGATATGAAGGTGGTAAGCATTTTGATAAAAAGGTCTTTCGGATATGGGATGGGTGGATTGAGGCAGTTGCTTCTATACAAAAACCAGTAACGTGGGAAGAGGCTGAAATTCTGATCAAGTGCTGTCCGACAGACCATATGGCCGGAATTGAGTGGACATTGTTACATTGTATAGAAAGTGCTTATAAGCCGGAGGAAATAGAACGATATAGAACTCTTATAGAGCAATGTAATTCGGATATGATGAAACGTGAACTGTTGAGGAGACTTGAAAGCAAAATTTGAAAAAACGGGCTATAATTGTACTGCTTAGCCAGTATTTATAGCAGCAGGAGGTTTTGCCGATGTTTGATGAAGTATCAGAATGGCTGGATCAAGTTCTGGAAGATGCATTGGAAACAGGTATTCCAAAGGAGGTTACAGCTTTTGGCTTTAATCTGTACGAAGATGGTGATTATGATTGGTCAATGGAATTAGTTGGGACATCAGAATTTGATATGGATAATGAGGATTGGTTATGTAACGAAGTGACAGACTTTGATACAAGAGACGATCCATTCCAGTGGAATCAAAAAGCTGAATGGGAAGAAATACTGAAGGATATTACCTGTCTCTTAAAGAAATATTTAAACAGTGGAAAGTACGTTAATGTTCTAAAAGAGAAATCAGGAATTGGCGTCGGTTTTGTTGACGGCAATATAGAAATTCTATATGCAAATATAGCAGAAAAATAGAGAACGCTTTTCCGAAAGGAGAGAAAAAATATAGTCAATTTTGAAACAAGCAATAAGGATTTGTATGATCTCTCCATTGTTCAGGATGAGGTTGGAGGCGGAACCACAGACATTGGGCAGATTGATGTGATCAGGGAGCATCCAAATGCAAAATCGCTTATTGTCTCGGGACTGGATCAGGAAACTTTTGAGTATCTGATAGAGAATTATGGGAAGCAGTTTGAGGTGATTTCCTTATGGAAGAATAAGCTGATCGGCGACTTGTCGCCGCTGGGCGGCTTAAGGGGGCTTAAGTATTTCCATTTTTTCTTTAACCAATGGGTCACGGATTTGTGGGATATGCGCAGTAATGAGAATTTGAGGGGATTGGCAATCTATGGTTTTTCAAGACTGCATACTATTGATCGAATCGAGACTGCTCCCTGCCTGGAATATTTTTCGGTGGGAGACAGGGTCTGCCCAAGGATGGAGATAGAAAGCCTGAAACCTCTGGTTCACAGCAGTGTTTCGCATTTTTCGTGGTGGGGAAAAAGGGTGCTGGATAATGATTTTGAGTGTCTGGCGCAAAGCAATATAAAAGAACTGGACCTGCCTATCGGACAGTTTACCATGGACCAGCTGGCGAGATTAAGTGCAGGGATTCCTGGCCTGAAAGGGAGGGCGGCGATGCCCTATTATGAAAGCAGTATCATCACGCGTCGCGATGGGGAAAAGACCTATTATTGTCTCTGCAAGGGAAAAAAGCGATTGGAAAAAGGCAGGGATGAAGAAAAGCTTGAGCGATATCTGGAAGAGTTTAACGGGTTGATTGAAAAATATAAATCAGAACTGCAATAATTATGGCAGAATGTTTGTAGTTAAGAAATATTTATTCCGGCGTTGGGCCGGCGATACATAAAAATGGCCTGCGCTTATGGTGGGAAATCGGATTTGTGGAGGTCGAATGGATATGGAAATTTTGGAGCAGGAGATTGCAAGGATTGAGGCGTCTATTGATGAGTATGATGAGGCGGATACGCTTGCAATGTATGAGAGCATAAACACCATTTCAGATGCAGGTTATAAATCGGAGGCAGTTGAGCCGCTGTTACAGTTGTTTGAGCGACATCCCACAGCCTATTTTGGCGATCCCGGCGCAATTGTTCATTTTATAGAGCAATTCGGCGGGGAATATGAAAATCTTCTTGCGGCATCGGTAAAAAGAACCCCAACCGTTACAACGGTTTGGATGTTAAACAGGTGTATCAATGCAGGGGAGCATACAGAGGAATTTATGAGTATACTGAAAGAAGTTTTGGGCAGGACAGATGCCGATCAGGACATTAGAAAAAGGGCGCGGGAATATGTGGACTTTCA
>CAMWTF010000176.1 GCA_947177105.1 uncultured Lachnospiraceae bacterium
AATGAGCGCTTTCCCGGGTCAGAATCTGCGGGGGGCGTACACGGAGCGTGTTGACAAGGACAATTTCGTCAAGAACCTGCTGCTGGACAATCTGCTGCTGGTGGATATCTATAGCCGGGCGAAGAAGCTGCACATCCAGATGGATGTGAGCCGTGTGGTAATGATTGTAGAGTCGGAGAACGGCAAGGACAACAATGCGCTGGAGCTGGCGAGGGCTTATTTCGGAAGCAGCAGTAAGGATTTCATCACTGCCGTTGACGAGAACAATGTGATTGTTGTCAAGGATCTGTCTGAGTCTGACAACAACAAGGAGATTGACCGGGTGGCCAGAGGGCTTTGCGGTGCTCTGCAGAAGGAGGGCCTGAAGGGGGTACATATTGCGTACGGTACGGTGGTCAAGGAGATCAAGGAAGTCAGCCGCTCTTATAAAGAGGCCAAGATGGCTCTGGACGTGGGCAAGATTTTCTTTGACGAGAGGGACATCATCGCCTATAGCGCGCTGGGCATCGGGAGGCTGATATATCAGCTGCCGATTCCGTTGTGCAAGATGTTTATCAAGGAGATTTTTGGCGGGAAAAGCCCGGATGAGTTCGACGAGGAGACCTTGACAACGATACACAAGTTTTTCGAGAACAGTCTGAACGTGTCCGAGACCTCCAGACAGCTGTTTATCCACCGCAATACCCTGGTGTACCGTCTGGATAAGCTGCAGAAGAGCACCGGTTTGGATTTGCGGGTATTTGAGGATGCCATTACCTTTAAAATTGCGTTGATGGTGGTAAAATATATGAAGTATATGGAGAACTTCGAGTTCTAGGGAGAAGATTCGGAGTAAACTTATAATATTGATTGTTATGTCCGCTGAAGCGGGCGAGGGGTATACGCATGAGGAGAAAAGAAGCAATTAGAAAACAGCAGGCCAAGTTCATCGAGGAAAACGGGGTGATCTGCCTGGATAATGTAAGCAAGTCCTATTCCACCGGATCGCCGGCGCTGAACGGGATTTCCCTGAAGGTACACAGAGGAGAGTTTGTGTTTATCGTGGGTGACAGCGGCTCCGGTAAATCCACACTGATCAAGCTGCTTCTTAGAGAGCTGGTAGCTTCCGCAGGTCAGGTCAGCGTGATGGGCAAAGACATGGCTAAGCTGCGCAGGCGGGAGATTCCCAAGCTGCGCCGTAACCTGGGCGTGGTGTTCCAAGACTTCCGTCTGCTGAATGACAGAAATGTTTACGAAAACGTGGCCTTTGCCCAGCGGATTATTGAGGTTCCCGGACGGGAAATCCGGCGCAATGTCCCTGCCATCCTGGCCACTGTGGGCCTGGCCGGCAAGTACAAGGCCAAGACCACACAGTTATCCGGCGGCGAACAGCAGAGAGTGGCCCTGGCCAGAGCGCTGATCAACAACCCTTCCATACTGCTGGCGGATGAGCCCACCGGCAATCTGGATCCCAAAAATTCCTGGGATATCATGAAGCTGCTGGAGGAGATCAATGAGGCCGGCACCACCGTGGTGGTGGTCACTCATAACCGCGAGATCGTCAATGCCATGCAAAAGCGTGTGGTTACCATGAAAAAGGGCGTGATCATCAGCGATGAAGAGGAAGGGGCATATATAGACGATGAAGATTAGCACATTTTTTTACACTATACAGCAGGGATTTAAAAACCTGTTCCGCAACAAGTGGTACTCTCTGGCATCTATAGCCACCATCTCCGCATGCCTGTTTTTGTTCGGTATATTCTATGCGATTGTGGCTAATTTCCAGTATATGGTCAAGGGTGCGGAGGAGAATATCTGTGTCACGGTTTTTTTTGAAGAAGGTATCACGGACGCCCGGATTGAGGAGATCGGCAAGATGATCAGCAACCGGACAGAAGTATCGGAAGTAGTCTATATCTCCGCGGAGGAGGCATGGGCGGATTACCAGAAGATTTACTTTGGGGACCGGGCGGAGGAGTTTATCGCCGGATATCCCACCAATCCGTTATACAGAGATATGAATTATGTGGTATACCTGAGCGATGTGTCCATGCAGGATACTTTGGTGACTTACCTGTATTCCATTGAGGGGGTGCGGCTGGTTAGGTATTCCGCTCTGACGGCCAGTACCTTAAGCGGCGTGAATCTTTTGATCGGCTATGTGTCCCTGGGGATCATTGTGGTGCTGCTGGCAGTGTCGGTGTTTCTGATAAGCAATACTGTGACCATCGGCATCTCGGTGCGCAGGGAAGAGATCAATATTATGAAATATATCGGCGCCACGGACTTTTTCGTGCGTGCTCCCTTTGTGCTGGAGGGTATGCTGATCGGCCTGATCGGAGCGGCCATACCGTTGTGGGTGGTTCACTATTTTTATGGCAGTGTTCTTGATTATGCCGCGGAGAAGTTCTCCATGCTGAGCCACCTGCTGATATTTCTGCCCGCGGAGACAATCTTTGGGTTCCTGACGCCGGTGTGTCTGGGCGTGGGTGTGGGCATTGGATTTGTGGGCAGCATCTCCACTGTCAGAAAACATCTGCATGTGTAGGGAGATTGAACAATCATGAAAAAATGGAAGATTACAGGATGCTTAGTACTGTTGGCCATGCTGCTGGGAATGACAGGGAAAGCGCAGGCATCCGGAACCAATCTGTCCAATATCACATCGGATACCATCAGGGAGATGGAGAACCAGATTGATAATGCGCAGAATGAACGGGATCAGTTGAAAAATGGCCTTTCCGATATCAAGAAGCTGGTACAGCAGCTGGAGCAGGAGAAGAAGAATCTGAAGAACTATGTGGCGAAGCTGGACGAGAGCATGTCCTTGATTGAGCAGAAGATTGCGGATCTCAAGCTTCAGATCGCCAATAAGGAAGCGGATATCGTGGAGGCGCAGAAGCAGCTGGAAAATGCGCAGGAAGTGGAGGATAGTCAGTATGCCGCCATGTCCAGCCACATAAGATATAGCTATGAGAGAGGCGAGAATTACTTTCTGGATATGATTCTGGGGGCCACCAGCTTTGCGGATTTCCTGAACCGCAGTTACTATATGGAAAAGGTGGCGGAATATGACAACCAGATGCTGGAGTCATTTATCCAGACCAGAGAATATGTGGAGCTGTGCAAAGCCCAGTTGGAGGAGGATAAGGCATTTCTGGACGAGGCCAAGGCAGGTGTGGAGAGTGAGCAGGCGGCCCTGGAAGAGCTGATGAACCAGAAGGAGAAGGAGCTGAATGCCTATGACCAGCGGATTAGCTCAGGGGAGCAGTCCATAGAGGAATATGAGGCGGATATCAAAGCCCAAAACGAGTTGATTACGGCTCTGGAGAAAGCGGTGGAGGATGAAAAAAAGCGGATACTGGCCAGCAGCGGCAAGGTGCTGACTTATGACGGCGGTACTTTCAAATTCCCGTTGGCGTCTTACACCAGAGTGTCCGACGATTACGGCATGCGTATGCATCCCACCCTTTTTGTGGAACAGTTCCATAACGGCGTGGATTTCGCGTCTCCTAAGGGGACGGCCATCTATGCCGCCTATGACGGGATCGTGGTTGCGGCGGATTACAGTTCCACCATGGGCAATTATGTGATGATAGACCATGGGGGCGGACTCTATACCATCTACATGCATGCCTCCAAGCTATACGTGAAGAAGGATGATGTGGTGGCCAGAGGCAATACGATTGCAGCTGTGGGTTCCACCGGTCGCTCTACCGGGAACCACCTGCATTTCAGCGTGCGTTTGAACGGGGAATATGTATCTCCCTGGAATTATATTTCACCATAACATGAATAAGATAAGCTTGAATATTAACGAAACAACATGGGCACAGCCCGCATTATGCAGGAAGAGGTAAATATGGAAGTATTTGAAAACCAAAACAAGCACCAGAAAAACGGGGACGGAAAATTTTTTGCGGGACTGATTGTGGGCATAACAACGGCCCTTTTGGTGGTGTGTGTGGGATATCTGGGATATCAGATTCAGCAGAAGGTGGAAGACGGACAGAGCAGTCAGCAGGTCAATGCGGGCGGTTCCAATCAGGACGGCAAATTGAGTGATGCGGTGGCGGATAAGATCGACACACTGGAGTACATGATAGAACGTTACTATTATAAGGACGACATAAGCCGTGAAGACCTGGAAAACGGCATCTATCAGGGGCTGATGGATGCCGTGGGGGATCCCTATACAAACTATTTCAACGCAAGCGATTTCAGCACGTTTATGGAGCAGACCACAGGCGCTTACTATGGGATCGGCGCCTATGTGGCGCAGGATACGGAACGCAACTATCCAAAGATCAACAGTCCCATACCAGGTTCCCCGGCCGAGGAGGCGGGGCTGCGGCCCAATGATATCATCTACGAGGTGGACGGGGTTTCCGCCTATGGAATGGATCTGGATAAGGTGGTAAGCCTGATCAAAGGGGAGGAGGGCACCACTGTACGTTTGACCATCTACAGGGACGGGGAATATCTGGATTTGGCAGTGCAGCGCAGACAGGTGGAGATTCCTACAGTGGAGCAGGAGATGCTGGGGGACGGCATGGCCTATATCCGCATTATCGAGTTTGACGAGGTGACGCCGGGACAATTTAAACAGGCCCTGCAGACTTCCCGCAGCAGCGGCATGAAGGGACTGGTACTGGATCTGCGGGGCAATCCCGGGGGAAGCGTGAGTGCGGTGGTGGACATCGCGAGGATGCTGCTGCCGGAGGGACTGGTGGTTTACACCGAAGATAAGTATGGAAAGCGGGAGGAATACAGCTGTGATGGCAGCAACGAGTTTGAATTGCCGCTGGTGGTGCTGATTGACGGCAACAGCGCCAGCGCCTCGGAGCTTCTCTCCGGTGCGATTCAGGATTACAAAAAGGGCACATTGGTGGGTACGACTACCTTCGGCAAGGGCATCGTGCAGCAGATGCTGACCTTGCGGGACGGTTCCGCCGTCAAGATTACCATCAGCAGCTACTATACGCCCAAAGGCCGTAACATCCATGGCATCGGCATCGAGCCGGATGTGGTCTGCCCCTTTGACGGCGAGGCATACTACGGCAGCGGTTATGATAACCAGCTGGAGAAAGCCAAGGAAGTGCTGCTCGGAATCATGGAATAAAGTTGGCGAAAAAGGATGAAAATATGGATCACTTTAACAGCAATGATGTGCTGCTGGTGATTCCGGGATGGGTGAATGTGCATCCGCTCCTGAAAGTGATTCCGGTGGAATGGTTACTGCAGCCCAGGCTGTAATGCAGTAAGCAATGGAATGTGAATTATAATATGTAATAAGTTTTAACCTTTAGGTATAAACTGATGAACAAAACGAGACTTCTCCCAGGTCTCGTTTTTTTATACTTTAATTATATGGAATACAGAAGCAAGCGATAGAGGCACCGGGAATGAAACGGATAGCAGCGGCAGTTTTATCTGTAACGCCTATATGGAATATGGGGATACCGTAATAATAAAAATGGAAGAAAAATAAGGAATGGCAGCCTCTGAAAGCTGAGTATGGCAAATAAATCAAAATTAGTAAAAAGGAGAGACAGAATGAAGAAAAAAATGATACTGCTCATAGCCATGATTCAGGTCATGGCGCTTAGTGCCTGCGGAAATGCAGCGAATGTAACGCCGATGGAAACAGACATTGTACGGACACAGCAGTCAGGGAACTTTGAAGAGAATATTATGGAGCAGGAAACGGAACAGGATAAGGAGGAAGGCGGCATGACAGAAAGCGAAGCGGCACAAAATTCCCGTATTTTGATTGCATATTTTTCCCAGCCTACCGATGTGGACACTTCCGAGCTGGATGCTGTTTCCGGTGCAAGTGTGGTAGTGCGGGATAATGAGGTGGCGGGCAGTACGACGGAATATGTGGCAGGAAT
>CAMWTF010000177.1 GCA_947177105.1 uncultured Lachnospiraceae bacterium
ATAGGATTCTGCTTTAAGAATTTTCAGGGTTGCATTGCTGTTTATTTGTCAAAGATCCTTGGAACTCCGATCCGGCGTTCCACTCTGTCGCTTTAACTCATATCTCGTTATCACTGCGACAGCTTTAATAGATTAACACACCTTTTTCATAATGTCAACAGGTTTTTGAAAATTTTTCTAATTTTTTTTCGCACCTTACAGAGCCATGGCGGGAAGCTGGCTCATCAGATTTTCCACCAGCTTGGCAACCATATTATATTGATATATTTTTGTCAGTACTGCACTTTCTCTGGTATATTCCAGAATCTGCTGTCCTATCATGCCAAGTCCAAAGTACATGATAAAAACATAGACGATCTGTAGAATCAGAATCACTTCCAGGACGCCAAAGACAGCCCCAAAAACCTTATTGACCCAGTGGATCACGGGCAGTTTGGAGATCATTTTTGCCGAGAAAAAAACAACATTCAAAAGATGGTGTACGACCCCCAGAAGGGCCATCAGCACTACCGCTATGATTACGCCCACCACCTCTTTCTCCATATAGCTATGCAGCCCCCTGCTGATCAGCACAATCATGATCCCCATAATGATCAGCGTCACCAGGGAGACAATCTCCTTTACCATCCCTTTCTTGTACCCGTCAGCAATCTTAAGCAGTACACATATTACCACCAGAATCAGCATAATATTCATTGGTTCTCCTCCCAGACTATTTCAGCTGTATCGTATCTATTGAATCGTTCGTCAGTATCAAATATTTGTAACTGTTTCCCTGAGGAATCATCACTTTTACCGACTTGTCAAACTCCCCCTGGTACTTGTCTATTCCTCCAAAGGTATGGACCAGACATTCCTGTTCATTGTATACAGTAAAGCTGTCCTGTCCAAAAAACAGATGTTCAAAATCCTGGTTGAAAAGGTAATCTCCAACCTTCTCCCCTGATCCTCTATATACCTGTAATTTGTGCTGGGCATCTGTGGAATTGTTGCGGAACAGCACCCCCACATAATTCTCGTTGCTGTATACCCCCTGAACTTCTTCTTCATATAAATGGATATTGGTCACCTGCGGGATCTGCGTTCCACTGTAAAACAGCAGACGGTCGTCTCCCAGCGCATAAGCCGTGCCATCTGTCATAAAGCGGATGGTGGGAATCACCGTATCCGGATAGGTATATCCGTTCACATAGAAATCACTTTTGTTTTCACCCACCTGGCCGAAATTGTAGAAGGCCACTCTGGATTTGATCACCCCCGAATCCACATAGATACAAGACAGGCCCAGAAGTTCCCCGTTGGGAGAGAGGGAGAAGGCTACCGGATAACCGCTCTGGTTCATGGTTGTCTGTATCTCATAATAATCGGTTTTGCCGGGATCATAAATATATATCCACGTGATTCTGGTGTCTGCCACTGCCACTGCCACCCGGCCCGTCTGAGCCACGGCAATGCTGCGGATTGGCATAGTAGTGGTAATCTCACCCAGCTTTTTTTCCTGATCCAATATGTATACCTCACGGCCATTGTAATCACCGATTGCCACCACATCTCCGCAGGTGGCAATTTGAAGGCTTTGCATCTCATAGGTCTGGTTCCACAGAACGTTGCCCCTAGCGTCTGTACAATGGGCTCCGTCATTGCTGTAGGTCAAAATATTATTTCCCAGGGGCATACTGGTCGTCCCGTTTACAGTAAGCATATCGACAGTATTGATCACTTCATAAGATGTATAGATATGGTTCTTGTACTGTAACACCACCAGGACTACCAGGGCGATCAGGGCTGCTGCCACCAGCGTGATCCGATATACATGGGACAGTCGGTAGCGCCGGATTTTCTGCTGGTAATCCGCCTGTCCCTGCTCCCTTTTCTCTTTTTCCCGATTGAAATACCTAATATCCGCCATCCAATTTCCTCGCATGTAAACAAAACGCATATTGCTCATAATACCATGATCTTTGTGCGCTTCAGCGCACATTTTGTTCAGAAGAGCTAAACGCAGAGCGTTTTGCTCATTATCCCATGATTTTTTTGCGCTTCAGCGCACATACTATTCAGAAGAGCTAAACGCAGAGCGTTTTGCTCATTATAACATACTTTTTTCTAGGGGAGTAGAATTTTTTGGCCGATTTGGATATTATCAGGATTGGAGATCCCGTTCAGTTCGCAGATGGCCTGCACATGGCTGTCATTTCCATACTGCCTGGTGCTTATGCCAATCAGGGTATCCCCCGGCTGAATCACATAGCTCACTGGCTGGGACTGCTGCTGAGCCTCTATCTCGGCGATGGATGGCCCCTGGGTCGGGATCTCCTGTGGCTCTGCGTCCGGCTGCGATTCCGAAGGCTGCATGTCCAGGTTCAGGGACTCCGAAGACTGACCCTCCTGTCCCGATTCCTGGGCCTCCTGCCCTTGCCCGCTTTCCTGTGTCGGTTTGGATTCCTGCCCCTGCCCGCTTTCCTGTGCCTGTTCGGATTCCTGCCCTTGCCCGGTGTTCTGAGCCTGTCCCTGTCCTGGCTGCCCTATGCTCTGCCCCTCTCCGCTCTCCTGGGATGTCTGCGCCCCGTTCTGCCCATTCTCTTCACCATGCTGCGGCTGCCCTGTGACTGCCTGTCCTGACACGGCCGCTGCGTCCTGATTTTCCTGTAATATGGCATCCGCCAGACTGTTCTCCGCCATAAGTGTGCCGGAGTTATATACCTCCGCTGTCGCCTCCTGCGCTCCGCCCTCCTGCGCCGCATTGCCAGACTCCGGCTGCGCATCCGTAAGCTGCGCCCAGAGCTGCTTTGCCCGCTCCCCCACGGTCCCCTCTTCGCCTTCCCTGGTGATGGCCGCCACCCCGATCAGACATAGCACCGCGAACACCGCCGCTGCAGACATGCGCATCATTTTCAGGGACGCTGTCTGGGCGGCATCCGGAACATTTTTTTCCGGGTGCTTTCCGGGCTTGTCCGACAGAGGCGCCGTATTGGCCGGCTGTGCTTTTTTGTGCTCATACTGACTGCGCCGCTCCTCCTGCTTAGCCCTGGCCCGGTCATATTTCTCCTGGCCGAACTCCTCCGGCTCGTGGTCTTGGGGGTTGTTGTCTACCATATAGGCCAACATACTGTCATTTTTCTCATAGAAGCAGGCATATCCTTTTATGTACCGACAAGTGTCCTGTTCCTGGATATGCATTCCCTCTACCATCTCGCCGTCAAAAATATGATAGCCCAAAAACACATATTCTGGGAAATAATGCTGCCGTAGCCGCTCCACCTCCTGATTTTGGGCCTGGGACAGGTGACGCACCTCCTTGTTGATGGAAAGGACCTGGCAGGCTCCGTAGATAAAGAAGTATGACAGGCTCTGTTCCTTGGTGTATTTGCCATACAGGGCGATGGCCAGTCCCTTTCTCTCTGTCTGGCGGCAGAGTTGCTTCATATAAGAAACTACATAGTCCTCCACGTAGACCTTACAGGTGCGGTCCGCTTCCCCGATTTGCGTAATATTTTTTGGTAATTCCATAAAAACACCTCCCACTCCTATGCTTTCCAGCCGATATCAGCTATAAATATAGCACGGGTGCGAGAGGTATTTTAGCATTCCTTGTCGTGCGGATCGAAAAAACCTTCGACATTTTTCTTATGATAAAAAATTATTCAAAGCGGTACACGGTGGTGGAGTCATATTCCTGATCCCCGCCGAATACGCAGGAGGGAAATTCCGGCCGATGAATGCTGTCGGGGTAGTATTGAGTCTCCAGGCACAACCCGCTTCTCTTCTCATAAAATGCGCCGTCCTTGCCCTCTTCCGGGGTAATGCAGTTGCCTGCGTAAAACTGTACACCGGGCAATGTGGAGTAAGTCACCATCCGGCGTCCGCTCTCCGGGGCCGTCAACACGGCAATCTCGCGCAGATTGCCGTCCCAGCCGTCCACCACCCAGTTATGATCGTATCCTTGGGTCAGCAGCAGCTGTTCAAAGTCCGCCCGGATCTCTTTTCCCACTGTCTTGGGCTGGGTGAAATCCATCACCGTTCCCGCCACGGCGGCAATCTCCCCGGTGGGAATGGCTCCCTCCACCACGGGAGTGTAATGGGAGGCAAAGAGCTGCAGCTGATGGTCCTCAATGCTGCCCGCCTTATGTCCGTTCAAGTTAAAATATGTATGATTGGTGGGGTTTAGGATGGTCCTCTTGTCGCTGGTGCCGTGATATTGCAAAGTCAGACCGTTTTCCTCATCCAGAGTATAGGTCAGCCGCAATTCCTTGTTGCCTGGAAAGCCCATATTTCCATCTGCATCCTGAATGGTAAAGGTGACGCAGTCCTTCCCTGTCTTGGCATCCCACAGCTGTTTATGGTATCCCCGATCCATATGACTGTGCAGATTATTGGGGCCGTCATTCACATCCACATTGTAGGTGATACCTTCAATTTCAAAACTTGCACCGCCGATACGGTTGGCGCTGGGGCCGATGGTCGCGCCGAAAAAGCTGCCGTTTTTCAGGTAGCCCTCCGCACTGTCAAAGCCCAATACCACATCTTCCAGCTTTCCATCCTTATCCGGCACATACAGATTTACCAGAATCGCACCCAGGTCCATAATCTCTGCTTTCATGCCATTTTCATTCTCCAGGGTGTAGAGAGTTATCTCCCTGCCCTGGCCGTCTGTTCCGAACTTTCTTTTCGTAATAGAAATAGACATTTTTGACCTCCTATTAGAGCTTTGCATAATCCATCCTTCAACTTATATCTCCACACGTCCTTCCAGCGCTCTCAGCAGCGTCACTTCATCAATATATTCCAGATCCCCGCCCACAGGCACACCGCTGGCAATCCTGGTCACCTTGACGCCTGTGGGCTTGATCAGCTTGCTGATATACATGGCCGTGGTTTCCCCCTCCAAGCTGGAATTGGTGGCGATGATCACTTCCTCCACCTCTTTTTCCAGGCGGGAAATAAGCTCCTTCAGCTTGATGTCATTGGGCCCGATTCCCAGCATGGGAGAGATGGCGCCGTGCAGCACATGGTAAACTCCCTCGTATTTGCCGGTCTTTTCATAGGCCGCCAGATCTCGGACATTCTCCACCACCATGATGATCCGGTGGTTGCGCTTTTCGTTGGCGCACACGGGGCATACATCCCGGTCTGTCAAAGTATAGCACTCGCTGCAGTACCGGACATTCTCTTTCGCCTCAACAATGGTCTGGGCCAGACGGTTCACCTTGTCCTTGGGCATGTTGATCAGGTGGAAAGCCAGGCGCTGGGCCGACTTGCCGCCGATGCCCGGCAGCGCTGCCAGTTCCTCTATTAACTTGTTTATATGCCCGCTGTACAACTCCATCAGAACGGAAACCCTCCCAGACCTCCGGTCATCTTGCCCATCAATGCCTCATTGGCCTCATCCGCTTGCTTCAAGGCTTCATTGGTGGCTGCGACGATCAGGTCCTGCAGCATCTCAATATCCTCGGGATCCACTACCTCCTCGGTGAGCTTCACCCTCAGCACTTCCTTCTTGCCGGATACCGTGACCTCCACGGCGCCGCCGCCGGCAGATGCCGTAAATTCCTTGGTCTCCAGCTCCTTCTGCCCTTCCTCCATCTGGCGCTGCATACGCTGCGCCTGCTTCATCAGATTATTCATATTGCCCGGCATCATGCCGCCGGGATAGCCTCCACGTTTCGCCATGGGTCCACTCCTCCTATTTAAGTTCCGCATATTCCCTACACGCACACATGTCGGGTGATCAATATCCGCCCGCTTTGGCGTTCGGCTATTGATCAGTGTGCTTTTCGGGAATATGCTGTTTTAAGTTCCGCATATTCCCTACACGCACACATGTCGGGTGATCAATATCCGCCC
>CAMWTF010000178.1 GCA_947177105.1 uncultured Lachnospiraceae bacterium
CAAAGAGAAACAGCAAAGAAATATTGAACAGAACCGGACTGTGACCAAGGAGAATTCAAGGGCAGGCAAAAATCCTGCCCCTGACCAGTATTGTGACTTTGACAACAAGTACAACAATTTGAATCCAGAAGATAATTTTTTTCGTTTCTGCTTTACTTAAATCCTTTCTGAAACACAATTCCAAAAAGGGAGAATACTATTGATAGAACGCCAGCGGCAATCCCGATTCAGAACATCCTCAAATGCCTCAAGACGGCGCTGGAAGCAAAATCACCGCCCGCAGATCTGCCACCTGCGGTAAATCAGCCCTCCCAGCAGGGCCAGCCCCAGGGCAAGCAGCGGGTACAGGAGCATTCCCGTCTGCCAGAAAGTCAGGTAATGTCCCGCTCCCCCCACCAGCCGCGCATCGTAAAAGGCGCTGGCACAAACTGCCTTTGCAGGTGACAGGTACAGGCACTGGGACAACAGCCGCAGCCGCTCCGGCACATTGGCAAACAAAGTTCCCAGCGTGTAAACCATCATCAGGCTCATGGACGCCACGCCGCTCCTGGTCCAGCAAGACAGCACCAGAGCCAGAACGCTGTGCAGCACTGTGGCCAACAGCAGCAGTACCAGCAGAATAACAATTCCCTGTCCCATGGTCAGGGCAAAGGGGGAGGACTCCAGATAGATTTGCAGCGGCGCATTCCAGCTTTCTCCGTACCCATAGACAACACCAAAGCTCAGCAATGTGGCGCCCCCCACCAGGAGCGCCGCCGCGGCGGCCAGCGTCATGGCGGCCAGCAGCTTGGCCAGGTAGAGCATACCCCTCCCATGGCGGCTGCACAGCACTAGCTGATCCGTCTTGCGTATATGCTCATCCGCAAATACCCCCGAAAACACCATGCCTATCATCAGGGCAGTCAGCGCCAGCATAGTCCTGGAACTGGCCAGCATCATACTCACCCCCATATCCCAATAATAGACACACGGTGTCTGCGCCTCATGTCTGCGCCAATACTCTTGCTCTCCTTCCGTGAGGCACAGAGCCTGCTCATAATCCCTTATCATCTGCTGCCTTGCCCTGTAAAAGGCGGCGGCGTCCACAGTGTGTACCTCCTCATTGCCCACAACGCCCCTCACATAATTGTAGATTGCCTCATACTGTCTGCGCTGCTGCGAAAGCCTTTCCGCCTCCGCTGGGTCATCGGGGACTTCAGCCGTTGTGACGGCTGAGACATTTGTTGCGGCATTGTCCGTCACCCGTTCCTGCTCCTGCGTCTGCACATCCGCATATGCCGCCTGCATCTCCCGCAGCAGAATATCATCAATAAGGCGTCCGTTAAATTTCTCCCCCCTTGCCTGCCGATCCATGGCTCTCTCATAGGCGCTGTAGTACACGCTCTCCCCTGTCTGCGCGTCGGTGAGGACATATCTGTTCAGCAGTACCCCAAAGCAGCAGAACGCCATGACCAGCACCACTCCGCAAAAGGAGATCCATGTCATCTTTTTCTTCAAAATCTTTTTCATCTCATATTGATATAATATCCCCAACTGACTCATTTCTGCCGTCCTCCTGTCTCTGCTTCTGTATCCTCACCGCCAGTGCCATTTCCCGGGGAATATTCTCTGTCTGTTTCGACAGTCAATGCCTCTCGGGAAGACTTCTGTCTCTGCCACCCCTGGCCCCGGGGAGGCTTCTCTTCTCCGTCCCGGCGCTCTGTCTCGTCCCCAAACTGCTCCAAATAGAACGTCTCCAGATCTCCCCGGCTCTCTTCCCATTTGCCCTGATAGATCAGCCGTCCCTCTTTCATCATCAGAATGCTGTCCGCAATATGCTCCACGTCGGACACAATGTGGGTGGACAGCAGCACGATGCTGCTTTGGCCCGCCTGGGCAATCAGGTCCCTAAAACGCACCCGCTCCTTGGGATCCAGGCCCGCCGTGGGCTCATCCAGCACCAACAGACAAGGATCATTCAGCAGCGCCTGGGCAATTCCCAGCCTTTGCTTCATGCCGCCGGAATAGGTCTTGATCTTCTTGCCGGCCTGCCCCGTCAGGCCCACCAGTTCCAGCAGTTCCTCGCTCTTTTGCCGGGCCCGGAGCTTGGGCAGTCCTTTCAGCGCAGCCATATAAAGCAGAAATTCTCTGCCTGTGAAATCGGGATAATACCCGAAATCCTGGGGCAAATAACCCAGCATGGACCGATATGCCTCACAGGTCTCAGGCTGCCCCGCCAGCGTGATCCGCCCCTCCGAGGGCCGCAGAATCCCACAGATCATCCGCATCAGAGTAGTCTTGCCCGCGCCGTTGGCCCCCAGCAGACCATAGACTCCCGTACGCAGCTTCAGGCTGACATGATCCACCACCGTTTTGTTCTGGTACTTTTTGCTGATATTGTCTATACACAGTTCCACGGGGATATGTTGTGAATTTATATAGCCCCCTTGAACCATTGTCTTTTTTTTCATTTTCCACCGTTTCCTTTCTTTTAAAAAAATCCGGACAGGACTCTTCCGCCTTATGCCGCCATATTCTCATAGATACTGCCTGCCCGACATGCGGCCTGGTAGTATTCCCAGACATTGCCTGCCAGCAGCAGCGCCAACACCATTAGCCACCAGGGAAACAACTGTCCCCTGTACCAATCCGCCACATTGCTGCCCACCATCTGCAGACTGCTGACCATCACGGCTATGCCCAGACACAGGTACAGGCCCTCCCGCCCCCGCACTCTTCTGGCCCAGGCCATGCTCAGAAAAGTGGTCGTCAGGAAAGGCACCAGCAGATAAACCCCCGTCTGCAGAATCCCTACCTGCCCGTACAATAAAAGCAGCGGCAGCTGCATCAGCAGCAACAGTAAATGAAAACTGCCCAGCAGCCCCATTCTTGCCAGCACAATGCTCTTTACGGAAAAACGGGTACACAATTCCAGTTCCGTCATATTGTACATGGCTGAGCGCATATGCTCCTGGGCCGCCAGCAGCGCCAAAAAGGGCATCATCCCTGCCGCGATCCACAGAGCGTCCCGCTGCCACCGGGCGGTGCTTCCCACCAATATGCCAAACACGGCCACCGAAAGCACCCACACCCACTTGCGGATATAGCCTGCCTGGGTCAGCACAAAGGCGCCGTGACTCATGGTATGCCGAGGGCTGTCCGCCAGGAACATCTCCCGCTTTTGAGGCGCCGGGGCCCTGAGCAGGATCTGAAGTTCCTGCTCCAGCATTTTCATGGAATGCCCCTCTTTCGTATTTTTTCTTCCACTTCTCTCTCTCTTTTTCTCTTCTCTTCCCATAGAACACCTCTTTTTCTACGCTATTCCGTCATAGTCCCTTGCGGGCGCTAACATAGCTGCGCCCGCAGCTTCTCCAACACCGCCTTTATCCTGCGGCGCAGGGCAAAACGGGATATCCCCAGCATATTCGCCATTTCCCCCACGGGGATCTCGCTGCCATAGCGCAGGGCCAGCAGCTCCTGCTCCTCCTCCGGCAGTGTCTGAAACGCCTGCCACAGTCCCAGCCGCAGTTCCGGCTCCATACCCGGATCCGCCGCCAGTCGTCCCTCCATCTCCTCTGTAAGCAGCCGGGCTTTACACCTGCGGTATTCGTCAATACACAGATGCCTGGCTGTGGTGTACAGATATTGCAGAGCCTTTCCCTGCTCCCGGTACCCCCTGTTCTCCCACAGCCGCAGGAAGGCTTCCTGGGTAATGTCTTCCGCCATCTCTGCCTGTCCCAGCCTGTAATAGCAGTAGCGGTATATCTTGTCATATAGTGCTTTTTCGTCCATGGACACCCGGCTGCCCTCCTTTCACTGTGTATAACGAATCAGATTCATGTATGTGCGGACATTATACAAAATTTATTATTTCCTTTTGGGAATTGTGTTCCTGCGAAAAACCGATTATAATTATATCGGCAGACCCGAAATCAAATACATAGAACATATTTGCAAAAAGCATATGCATACGGGGAACAAGGAAAATATGGCCGCAGCGAAAAATATGCAGTATAAATTGGTTTCAGGGACATTCAGAATAATGCAGACAGGCGGATTTGTGCGGAAAGGACTAAAGGATTGGGAAACAGACGCATGAAAGGGGAAAAGATGAACAGGAAGAAGAAATGGATCGCTGCTGGCGCGGTATTGATTGTTTTGCTGCTGGCAATACTTGTTCTTTTCGCCCTGGCCCGGAACGGGACCATCCTATTGAACAATCCCTCCAGAAGTCAGTACCCGGTAAGAGGGGTGGATGTGTCCTGGTATCAGGGACACATTGACTGGAATATCCTGGCTTCCAATGATATCTGCTTTGCCTTTATTAAAGCCACGGAGGGCAGCACTCATGTGGACCCCTGTTTTCAATATAATTATGAAGAGTCTCGCAAAACCAGTCTGCGCATAGGCGTCTACCACTTTTTCAGCTATGACAGTGAAGGACAGACTCAGGCAGATAATTATATTGCTGTCGTAGAAAAGACTGACGATATGCTCCCTCCCGTGATAGATCTGGAATTTTATGGAGACAAGGAACAAAATCCCCCCAACCGGGACCAGGTGAGGAATGAACTCGCAATTATGCTGGACCGGCTGGAAGAGCATTATGGCATGAGACCTATCATCTACGCCACGGAAAAATCCTATGCTCTATATCTTGCGGATGCTTTCCAGGAATATGATATCTGGATAAGGAATGTGGTCACCGCTCCCCACCTCTCAGATCATCGACAATGGACTTTTTGGCAATATACGGATCGGGAGAAGCTGGAGGGATACCAGGGGGATGAGAAATATATTGACATGAACGTGTTTAACGGAAGCATGGAAGATTTTCTGGAGTACCAGTGATTGGGAAAATGGCCTCCCTCTGCGCCTTATATCAAATCACAGGATTTCAAATAGTCCAAATACTCCCCCATGTGGCATCCTGCATCCATAATGCGATATGTCTCCATCAATTCCTCCGTCTCAATGTCGCTTTCCCCGCCAAAGGGTATCACATACAAGTCTGCGCTGCCCTGCTCCTCCCAAAAGCCTTCTTTTCGCAGCTGCCCCAACACCTCCGCCATCCACATGCGGATCTGCCTGCGTTCTTCGTCAAAAGCACGCTTAAACACAAGTGCATTCTCCTCATACCATGCAGCCGCAGCATCATCCAACCTGTTCCTGTAATCCGAGCAGGATGAACACACGTCCGAACACCCATAGAGGCTGTTTTGCAGCAGGTAATCCTGCAGTTTTCCAAACAGAAAAGACTCAGCGAACACTGCCTCCCATTCCGCCCAGGGTTCAAAACGGTAATAGTCCTTCTCATCCTCCTGGCAGTCTTTGCTTTTTTCCTGGTACATTTCTTCCGTGTTGAAGTAAATATAGGTCCCGAAGGTTTCGGTATACACAGGCTGCACTACGCCTCCGATCTCAAATGAAACGCCATAGATAGACTGGTCCGCGTACTCTGCCTTTAACTTGGGGCAGTAATCCTTGACCGCCTCCTTGAACAAGGTCTGAAACCGTTCCTTGTCCAGCCTGCTTTCCATATCCCTGTTTTGGTAACGCTCCAATAAACCTTCCGCCATCTGTTTTCTGGTAATCATCCGCCTTCCTCCAATTTATTTTGCTTTTCCCGTATTATTATTCTATCTATAGTTTTTGTTTATATTTCATAAGTATACACTGTTTCACATGGATATACAAGAAAATAAGTACTTGAAATAGTGTAGGAAGGACCCTATAATTATTTTGTCCTGAAAAACACTTTCCCTGCCTGCTTTCCGCTCTTTGGCCCGAAATGTTGGCAGGAAAGTTTGGAAGTGAAACTTCCAAATACGCATTAACGCAGTATCGCAGGCTC
>CAMWTF010000179.1 GCA_947177105.1 uncultured Lachnospiraceae bacterium
CAATACCGGAATTCAGTGTCCTGCCCTCTCTCTCGTCGCTTGCCGGCATGACAAAAGAATCAATATGCAAGTCCGGGTTCACCGACAGGATCTGGGGCGTCGCGTAACTTCCGATGGGGTACATTGCCGATTCCCCTCTGGCAAAAGCGGTACATGCGTCATTATACCCATAGGCAAAGGGGTCATCCGGCCCATAGGGCAGTAATGCCAGATATTTCTCCGCCAGCTGCCTGTATTCCTGTGTAAATGTGGTTTCCCCTTTGTTTACCTGTTTTGCCGTATCTGCGGGGGAGAGTTCCACAGCCATGGCATTCCACGGCGCCAGACAGGTCCAGGTGTCCTTAAACCCGAAGTAGAATGGAAGTATCCCTTCCGCTTCAATCTCTTCACACAGCTGCATCAGTTCACTCCAGGTCTCAGGAATCTGCCATCCGTGCTCGGCAAACAAATCCTTGTTATAGAGAATCCCGGCCGCATTCGCCACATAGGGCACAATGTAGGTTCCATCCGTGGGGATCAGCTCCAATGACTCGGCAATGTCCAGATATCCCTGATTGATATCCTGCAGTCCCTCATAATCCGAGATGTCCGCCAGAATCTCCGCGTCCACAAAATAGGAATAATTGATGTCTCCGCCGATCCCGATAATGTCCGGATAATCCTCCCGGATAAATCTCGTCTTTAAAATAGTCATTGCGTCATTCGGGGAGCTGATGGTCAGATGGATTGTGTCATGGGCTGCATTGAACTCGTCTTCCACCGTCTTGAAGTAATTGGCCGCTTCCGGCTTATATTGGACAATCTCGATTTCGATCTTGTCCGAGGAAGCCCCGCAGCCTTGAAGGGGCAGAGCAGTGACCATGCATCCCAAGGCCAGCCCCAAGCATTTTAACCTGTTTCCTTTCATAGTATCTCTCCTCTCTTTTTGATAGAAACATCATAACATATCTATATGCCACCTAAAATATCAGCATTTTAGACATTTTATTCCTTTTTGCCACTTTTAGGAGATATATTTGAAATCACATAGCATTTTGGTATATAATATTCTCAAACATAAGAAAATATGCCGATTGGCGCATTATGAGGTGTCATATGAGCGAAGTCATCTTTTCTGTCTTTCCAAGCGAAAATTTTATTGACCTGGGCTTGTATCAGTTTGGCTGGGAGCAGTGCGATCCATCTCATTCCTTTGGTCCTGCCGCCAGAAATCACTATCTGTTCCACTATTGCCTATCCGGTACTGGTACCCTTTATGCCCATGATGACAGAAAAGAAACCAACTCCTTCCAGATCAAGAGCGGACAGGGCTTTATGATATTTCCTAATCAGATATGTACATACATTGCGGATCAAAAGATTCCCTGGGAATATGTGTGGCTGGAATTTGACGGACTGCGCGCGAAGGAAACCGTTGAATTAGCAGGCTTTAAACTGGAACAGCCTGTATACCGGGCACGATATAAGGATATCTCTGAAACGATGAAGGAAGAAATGTTATATATTGTTAATCACAGGGAAGAATCCTCTTTCCATTTAATCGGGCATCTTTATCTGTTTATGGACAGCCTTGTCCGCTCCTCCACCTCTGCCCAGCTCAGCAGAGGCGGCAGTCTGCGCGATTTTTATATAAAAGAGGCTTTTTCCTTTATTGAACAAAACTTTCAGAATGATATTTCTGTGGAGGATATTGCCGCTTCCATCGGGCTGAACCGCAGCTACTTCGGAAAAATTTTTCATGAAAGCATGGGGAAAACTCCCCAGGAGTTCCTCATATCCTACCGCATGACAAAGGCAACGGAGCTCTTGAAGCTCACAGCCTTGTCCGTGGGGGATATAGGAAATGCAGTCGGCTATTCTAACCAACTGCATTTCTCCAGAGCATTTAAAAATGTATATGGTGTTTCCCCACGGCAATGGCGGTACGAACATGGCGGGAAAAAACAATATTAGTTTCAGATCGTGTAGTCCATAGGCGCCAAACGCTGTCTGTGCCTTGCGGCCAGATCCCCGATGGTCACATTGTCCACCACGTTGTTCACCGCCTCGTACACATCTTTCCACACCTGCAATGTCTCGCAGGTGTCACAGCGCTCGCAGACGCCGTAGTCCTCCTCCAGACAGGCCACCGGGGCCAGCGAGCCTTCCGTCAGCCGCAGCACCATACCCACTGTGTAGACCTCCGGCTCTTTGGCCAGACGGTACCCTCCCTGGGCTCCCCGGACGCTTTTCACATAGCCGGCCTTGTTCAACACGGCGATGATCTGTTCCAGATATTTTTCTGAGATACCCTGCCTGCCCGCAATCTCTTTTACCTTGATACATTCTCCGTTGTTATTCAGCGCCAGGTCCAACATGACCCGCACCGCGTAACGCCCCTTGGTTGATATTTTCATAGTCACCTCACCCACATCTGCTGCGTCAGCATTACCTTACCCCATCAATCCGTGCGCCCGTCGCTTCTCTATTCCGCAAACATCGCTGTAGACAGATACCGATCCCCGGAATCTGGCAGCAGCACCACGATGGTTTTGCCCTTATTCTGGGGCCGAAGCGCCAGCTGGGACGCGGCATATAGCGCCGCGCCGGAGGTGATGCCCACCAGCACGCCCTCCCTGCGGGCAATCTCCCTGCCCGTGGAAAATGCCTGATCCGTGGTCACGGTGAAGATCTCGTCATACACCTGGGTATTCAGAATGGAGGGCACAAAGCCCGCTCCAATCCCCTGCAGCTTGTGGGGGCCGGGCTTGCCGCCGGAGAGCACCGGCGAATCCGAGGGCTCCACCGCCACGATCTGCACCTTGGGATTCTTGGACTTCAGATAAGTGCCGACACCCGTTATAGTGCCGCCGGTGCCCACGCCTGCCACGAAGATATCCACCTGGCCGTCCGTGTCCTCCCAGATCTCGGGGCCGGTGGCGGCGGCATGAGCCGCCGGGTTGGCCGCATTGTCAAACTGTCCCAAAATCACTGCGCCGGGAATCTCCTGCCGCAGTTCCTCCGCCTTGGCGATAGCCCCTTTCATGCCCTTTGCTCCCTCCGTCAGTACCAGCTCCGCCCCATAAGCTTTCAGCAGATTGCGCCGCTCCACGCTCATGGTATCCGGCAGGGTCAGAATCGTCCGATACCCCTTTGCCGCCGCCACGCTGGCCAGCCCGATGCCGGTGTTGCCGCTGGTAGGCTCGATGATGGTGGCCCCGGGCTTTAAGATGCCCTTCTTCTCCGCGTCCTCCACCATGGACAGCGCAATCCTGTCTTTCACACTGCCCGCAGGGTTCAAATACTCCAGCTTCACCAGGATATCGGCATCCTCTATGCCCTTTTCCCTCATGTAATTCTCAACCTTCAGCAGCGGAGTGTGTCCGATCAGCTCTGTGGCCTTGCTGTATATTTTAGCCATAATAAGTCCCTCCATTCATTTCCTACTTATTCTATATGAATATTGTGAATTAAATATATACCAAATACCAGCATTTGTCAATTCTTTTTTATCTATATATGCAGCGATTAAATATACGGGATTTTTTAAGCTTTCCGCGCAAGTACAGCTGCCATTGCCCCTTGCGCATTCCGCCTTTTTTTGGTAAGTTTATTGTAAACGTATAAGGGAAAAGAGGTTTTGAAAATGATAACGGATAAATCCTATGCTGTGCCTTGTGTTTGTGATATAAAACAGGAATATGATAAAGCAGGCCGCCCGCCTGTCCGGGTGGCGGTGCCCGGCTCCAAGAGCATAACAGGCCGTGCCCTGTTGCTGGCCACCCTGGCCCGGGGCACCTCCACCCTGCGGGGTGTGTTGTTTTCCGACGACACCCGGCATTTTCTGAAATGTGTTCAGGAATTGGGCTTTGAAACCGAAGTGGACGAGGAGAAGAAGACCGTCCGGGTCACGGGCCTGGGCGGAGCGGTCCCCAGGGCGGAGGCCAGCCTCTATGTGGGCAGCGCCGGTACTGCCGCCCGGTTCCTGACCGCCTACCTGGGAGTATCTCAGGGCGTTTACCACATGGACGCCTCGGAGCAGATGCGCAGACGGCCCATGGCCCCGCTGATGACCTCCCTGAGGGAACTTGGCTGTGAAATCCTGTGCCAGGGGGAGGAGGGACATTTTCCCTTTACCCTCAGGGGGCATGGCTTCGGCAAAAAGCATATCACCGTGGATATCGAACACAGCAGTCAGTTCCTCAGCGCCCTGCTCATATCCTCCTGCCTGTCCCCAGAGGATGTGACCATCCATATCCAGGGCGAACATGGTATGTCCTATATCCAAATCACCACCCGGATGATGGAGCAGTTCGGCGTCCACGCCGCTCCCCAGTACTACTGCGCGGGCAGCGGAGATAACCACGACTGCCGCGGCTGTGTCAACAGCACCCGGCCCATGGGCTACCTCATCACCGCCGGGCAAAGCTACCGGGCGCTGGACTACCGGATCGAGCCGGATGTGTCCGCCGCCTGCTATTTTTACGCCATGGGGGCGCTGCTGGGCGTACCCGTGCAGGTTCTGCAGGTAAATCGTGAAAGTATGCAGGGGGACATAGCTTTCCTGGATATTCTGGCGCGAATGGGATGTACGCTGCAAGAGGATGCCCACGGGCTGCTTCTGCTGCCCCCGGCCAATGGACAACTGGCCGGTGTAACAGCGGATATGTCCGCCTGCTCCGACCAGGCCATCACCCTGGCGGCCATCGCGCCCTATGCGGATACCCCCACCACCATCACGGGCATAGGCCACATCCGCTTTCAGGAATGTGACCGCTTGAGCGCCATCACTGCCCAGCTGGAGCGCATGGGCATCCGCTGCGAATCTACCCAGGACAGCATCACCGTCTATCCCGGCACGCCCCGGCCCTGCATTGTCCAGACCTATGAGGATCACCGAATGGCTATGGGCTTTACCCTGACGGGCCTTAAGACAGCCGGAATCGTCATTGACAATCCCGGGTGCTGCCGCAAGACTTTTGAGGAGTATTACGAGGTTTTAGAGTCCTGCCTCCAACAGTTACAGGCCCCATCAAAACTGTGAGTCAAACAGATACGGATAGGACAGCGCCTGATCCATAACCGCCGCCCGCATCCGTTTCCACTCCTGGGGGCTGTACCATGGGGCTCCCGGAGCTGGTTCATAGGCAGCCTGCATATCCTCCAGCAGATGCCACAATCTGCTGCGCCTCATGGGGAAGTGCAGATTCCATCCATAAAGTCTGCCCGCCGCATCCATCTGCTCATCGAAATCCTGACTGAACGGTTTAGCCCTGACCCTCTTTTTGCAGGTCTCCACATCCATATCCAGCGGATATTCCTCCCGGGTATCCGCGTATAGGGACAGCCCCATATCAAAATAGGGGCACAGCCTGTAGCTTCTGTCCGCCTGCCGATAGATCAGCGCAATGTTGTTGGTATGGCGGTCCTCATTCAGAAAAAACATATCCATCTCCAACATGCCGGACAGATACGCCCCGAAGCCCTCTATGCCCGTCAGGTTTTTCACAAACTCCACCGCATGGGCAACCCTCTGATCCACCTCATGCATATGGGCCAGCTGCTCAGCCAGGCTAAAGCCTGTCACGCTGCGGTAGAGCTTCTCCAGCGGCAGCAGTTCCTCCCCCTGCCGCAGGAAGTTTGGGCTGCGGCAGCTCCGGTATAATCTGCCGTTCCAGTCCACTGTCACCGGTTCATAGCACACATATTCTGTCCAATCCGTCTCCTCCAGCAGCCGTGTCACCATGGTCTCCGCCAGACTCTCATATCCAAAGGCGTCCGCCTTGTACCACCAGCCGTCCTGGT
>CAMWTF010000180.1 GCA_947177105.1 uncultured Lachnospiraceae bacterium
AATCTGTTCATGGTCAGTGATACATTTTCGGCAGTTTCGGTTAGCATCTTATATTTTTCATAATCTTGTACGGAGGGTGGTTCTTGTGATGGAGACAGTTATGCAGGCTGTGAGGTAGAAATTCTGGTACCTGAGATGGACGGAGGAATGAGGGCGGAATACTAAACTGATTATAAATTGGTTAAATCTTTGCCTTGTCTGTGGTAATCTATTATGATAAAATAAGCAGAAATGCGGACTGTCAGACAATCTATTTCTGGAACAGAAGGAATTTATGGGAGGTTTTTACATGATAGGTGCAGATGCCATAATCAAATGTTTGGAAGAAGAGGGTGTAAAGTATGTGTTCGGTTATCCCGGCGTAGCCATATGCCCTTTCTATAATAGTATCCTGCAGTCGGAGATTCAGACCATCCTGATCCGCACGGAGCAGAACGCCGCCCACGCGGCCAGCGGTATGGCCCGGATCACGGGTAAGCCCGGCGTCTGCGCCGTCACCAGCGGCCCCGGCGCCACCAATGTGATCACCGGCATCGCCACCGCCTTTGCGGACAGCATTCCCCTGGTGTGCATCACCGGGCAGGTACATACGGATCTGCTGGGCAGTGATTCCTTCCAGGAGGCGGACATCACCGGCGCCGTGGAGTCCTTTGTCAAATATAGCTATCTGGTCAAAAACGTGGGCGACATTCCACGAATTTTCAAGGAGGCTTTCCATATTGCCAACACGGGCCGCAGGGGTCCTGTGCTGATTGATATACCCATAGATATTCAGAACGCGCCCATCAGCAGGTTCCAATACCCGGAAGAGGTCAACATGCGCACCTATAAGCCCACGGTCAAAGGACATGCGGTGCAGATCAAGAAGGTGATCAAAGAACTGGAGAAGGCAAAGCGCCCCATCATCTGCGTGGGCGGCGGCGTTCTGCTCAGTCAGGCCAGAGAGGAACTGCGGGGATTCGTGGAAAAATACCGTATCCCGGTGGTGTCCACCATGATGGGCATCAGCGTTATGCCCACGGAACATCCCCTGTACTTCGGCATGGTGGGCAACCACGGCAAAGCCTATGCCAACAGGGCCATGAACGAGTCGGATCTGTTGATTATGGCGGGGGCCAGGGTGGCGGATCGGGCGGTGAGCCAGCCGGATCTGATCACCAAAAACAAGGTGCTGGTACACATTGACGTGGACCCGGCGGAGATTGGCAAGAACGCAGGTCCCACCATACCCCTGGTGGGCGATGTGAAGCACATTTTCCAGGATTTTGCAAAGGAAGAGTTTTCCTGTGAGCATGAGGAGTGGATCCGGACTTTGTCGGAGTATCGGGAGAATCTGGTGGCGAAGCGCAATCCAAATCCGGCCTATGTGGATCCGGCAGCCTTTATCACCCGGCTGTCCGAAAAGATGGCCCCTGACGGGGTGTATGTGGCAGATGTGGGACAGAACCAGATCTGGTCATGCAGTTATCATATTGTCAAAGAGGGACGGTTCCTGACCTCCGGCGGCATGGGCACCATGGGCTATTCGATTCCGGCGGCCATGGGCGCCAAGCTGGCGGACAAGGGCCGTCAGGTCATCGCCGTGTGCGGTGACGGCTCCTTCCAGATGTCCATGATGGAACTGGCCACCATGCGTCAATATAGTATTCCGGTCAAAATCATTGTGCTGAAAAACGGCTACCTGGGAATGGTGCGGGAGTACCAGCACTATACCTATAAAGACAATTACTCGGTGGTGGATCTCTCCGGCAGTCCCATGCTGGATAAGATTGCGGCGGCTTATGATATGCAGTACCAATTGCTGGAAAATATGGACCGGGCGGAGGAAGTGTTGGACGCGTTTCTGAAGGAGGATACCTCCGTGCTGCTGGAGTGTCTGATTGATCCCATGGATCTGGTGAAGTAAGGGGGCGGATGATTATGAGAAAGAGAATTTATTCCGTTCTGGTGGAGAACCGTTCCGGTGTGCTGGGCAAGGTGGCCGGGCTTTTCGCCAGAAGATGTTTTAATATCGACTCCCTGACAGTGGGAGAGACCGACGACCCGGAGATATCCTGCATGACCATCGTCAGCAGCGGGGACGAGCGCACCATCGAGCAGATCGAAAAACAGCTGAACAAAAAGCTGGATGTGATCAAGGTTAAAACCTTTGATGAGACCCAGAGCATCAGTCGGGAACTGATGCTGGTGAAGGTGCGCCACAACAAGGGCAACCGCCGGGAGATCACCGAAATCTGCGAGATTCTGCGGGCGGAAATCGTGGATATGTCCAAGCATTTCATGATGATCCAGATTTGTGACACGCCGGAGCGCACCAAGCTTCTGCTGACTATGCTGCAGTCCATCAGCATTGCGGAGGTGGCCCGCACCGGAACCCTGGCGCTGGCAAAATGCAGTGAGAATGATGATTAGCACATTTGCGGAACTGTGTACTGGCGGAGAATACGCAGAGCTTAAAATAGGGTTGACATTCACACTTTATCTTGCTAAAATTTAAAAGCGAATATGAGAAGCGAAACCTAAATAAGGAGTTATGTGATGCAGAAGAGAGTATTTCAGTTGTTGGCAGATAATACGTCCGGTGTGCTGAGCCGTATATCCGGTCTGTTTTCCCGCAGGGGATACAATATTGAGAGCATTACGGCGGGCGAGACCGCTGATCCCCGGTTTTCCCGGGTTACTATTGTGACCTATGGGGATGATGAGATTCTGGAACAGATTGAGAAGCAGGTAGGCAAGCTGGTGGATGTGCGCAATATCAGGGAGTTAAAGCCCGAGGAGAGTGTTTACCGGGAACTGGCCCTGATCAAGGTCAAGGCGGATCCCCAGCAGCGCCAGGGAATTATTGCCGTGGCGGATATCTTCCGGGCCAATATCGTTGATGTGTCCAAGGACAGCCTGATCATTGAACTCACCGGCAACCAGGCCAAGATAGAGGCATTTATCAATCTGCTGGACGGCTATGAGATTCTGGAGCTGGCCAGGACAGGCATCGCGGGGCTGGGCAGAGGGATGGACAATGTGACCTATCTGGAGAGTTAAGGCGCGTAAGGGCTTTTTCAGGGGATAAATAAGTTAGCTCTAGGGACAACAACCTATCAGTTATAAACCATTTAAACATATGGAGGAAAAGAAGATGGCAAAGATTTTTTACCAGGAAGATTGTAACCTGTCTCTGTTAGAAGGCAAGACAATCGCAATTATCGGCTACGGCAGCCAGGGACACGCCCATGCGCTGAACCTGAAGGAGTCCGGCTGCAACGTTATCATCGGCCTGTACGAGGGTTCCAGATCCTGGGACAAGGCTGTAAAGCAGGGCTTTGAGGTGTTTACCGCCGCGGAGGCCGCCAAGAAGGCTGACATCATCATGATCCTGATCAATGATGAGAAGCAGGCGGATCTGTACAAGAAGGATATTGAGCCTAATCTGGAGGCCGGCAACATGCTGATGTTCGCCCATGGTTTCAATATTCATTTCGGCTGCATCGTGCCTCCTGCGGATGTGGATGTGACCATGATCGCGCCCAAGGGCCCCGGTCATACCGTGAGAAGCGAGTACCAGGAGGGCAAGGGCGTTCCCTGTCTGATCGCCGTGGAGCAGGATGCTACCGGCAAGGCACAGGATCTGGCTCTGGCCTACGCGCTGGGCATCGGCGGCGCAAGAGCAGGCGTGCTGGAGACCACCTTCCGCACTGAGACCGAGACGGATCTGTTCGGCGAGCAGGCAGTGCTGTGCGGCGGCGTGTGCGCGCTGATGCAGGCCGGTTTTGAGACGCTGGTGGAGGCCGGTTATGACGAAAGGAATGCTTATTTCGAGTGCATCCATGAGATGAAGCTGATCGTGGATCTGATCTATCAGAGCGGCTTTGCAGGTATGAGATATTCCATCTCCAACACTGCTGAGTACGGCGATTATGTCACTGGCCCCAAGATCGTGACCGAGGAGACCAAGAAGGCCATGAAGAAGATCCTGAGCGATATTCAGGACGGTACCTTCGCTAAGGAGTTCCTGCTGGATATGTCTCCCGCGGGCAGACAGGTTCACTTCAAGGCCATGAGAAAGCTGGCCAGCGAGCATCCCGCAGAGAAGGTTGGCGAGGAGATCCGCAAGCTTTACAGCTGGAACAACGAAGAGGATAAGCTGATCAACAACTAATTATGTTATGTAAAATGGTTTAAAAAAAAGGAGTTGCCATAGTATAGAGAGAAAATATCTTCTATATTAAGGCAACTCCATTTCTTTATAAGTGTTTGTCATTTCCGCAGTTCCTTGGATTCATTGCGGTGTTGGATGGGAGTTTTTCCTGTCGATTTCTTAAAAACCTGGGAAAAGTAGGACTGGGAGGAGAAGCCGAGCATGTTGGAAATCTGAGCGATGGAGCAGCTGGTGGATTCCAGCAGGGATTTGGCCTCCTGGATTCTTTTCTGGAGGAGATAATTGATGGGAGACAGTCCTGTGTACTTTGTGAAGGCGTGGGCCAAATAGTATTTGTTCATATGAGTCAGGGCCGCCAGGGTATCCAGAGAGATATCCTCCGCATAATTTGCGTCCAGGAAATTTTTGATCTGGGTACATTCCCGGGTTAAGAGATTGCGGTCCTCCTGCACGATGGATAGATGATCATTCCGAAGCATACATACCAGCAGGATCTCCAGCAGATTTTGACATACGGTATCATAATTATCTTTTTTGGAGGAAATCTCCTCCAGCATTATGTTCAGATAGGCATAGATATTGGAATTTTGCATATTATATTTATAGACAGCCCCGGAAGCAGTCTGCATGGAGAGGCCGTCCTGGGCGGAGGCAATATCTTCGAAAGAAAAGGAAAGGCCGTCTATACCCAGAACGATATAGTCCAGAGGAGTTGTATGCAGTGATTTTTCGGTATGCTGCACATGAGGGTTGATAATGACCATGTCATTTTTGACCACAGGAAATTCAGAGCCTTCCGCGATAAAAGTTCCGCATCCATCCACCACATAAAACAGTTCGCTGAAGGGATGGGAATGCAGAATGCTTTGCCAGTCTCCCTCGTATTTGGAGGTAGTAACATATAAGAGCTTGGAGCAATAAGAGAAAGAGGGCTTATCATGCTCTATTCTATGTCTTGTATTTCCCATAATCTGTTGTTCTCCCCTGATCTCAATAAATAGTGATTCAAGTATAGCAGAATTTAGATATTTTGTCTATTATCTCAAATCGACTCAATATATATAAAATATGTAAAAAAGTTATCCAAAAAGAATGGAATTAAGGCATGATGCAAATTGCACATAAAAGGACGAGTTTGTGAATGACGCATATAAAAAATATATAATTCAGAAAAGCATACATAATTAAATATAAATAAATTTGCACAAAAGCAAGATATATAAAATACCCAGCAATAAACAGATTGAATATGCGAAAGGTTTTTTATATACTGAATATACACTAGGACGGTAGCTACAGAGTCCAAACCCGCACGGCAATTGTGTTGTGCGGTACCTGAAATAGGAGGATATTTATTATGAAAAAGAAAAAAGTTCTTTCAGCCTTACTGGTAACAGCAATGACTGCCTCCCTGTTGGCAGGCTGCGGCAGCCCAAGCAACGGTTCCGTCCAGGAGCAGGTGCTGAAGGTAGCTGCTTTTGAAGGCGGCTATGGCGCGGAAATGTGGTCGGAGGTGGTGGCGGCGTTTGAGGCTTCTCATCCGGGTGTGACTGTGGAACTTACCATCGACAAGAAGCTGGAGGATGTGATCAGCCCCAGCATGAAGGCTGGCGACTATCCCGACGT
>CAMWTF010000181.1 GCA_947177105.1 uncultured Lachnospiraceae bacterium
TCAATGAACAATGTGAAAAACTTAACGCCGCCTCAGGCAGTATGGCCCATAGCGTGGATGAGACCTTGAATGCGGGGTAGCAGGTGGAGAAGGCGGTAAATGAAATCGCTCAGGGCGCTACCAGTCAGGCGCAGGAGACCCAGACTGCCACGGAGCAGATCATTGTCATGGGCAGCATGATCGAGGAGACGGGTGTGGAAGTGGAAGAGCTGCGGGAGAATGCCCGCAAGATGCGCAGCGCCAGCGAGCAGGCCATGGAGATACTGGACGCTCTGGGCGAGGTGAACCAGCAGACCAAGGACGCTATCGCCGTGATTGCCAAGCAGACGGATGTCACCAACGAGTCCGCTATGAAGATCAAGATGGCGGTGGATATTATCACCGATATTGCGGAGGAGACCAACCTGTTGTCTCTGAACGCATCCATTGAGGCGGCAAGGGCCGGAGAGCAGGGCCGGGGCTTTGCCGTTGTGGCCGGACAGATTCAGCGGCTGGCTGAACAGTCTAACGAGTCTGCTCAGCAGATCACCGGCATTATAGAATTGTTGATTCAGGAGACCCAGCGTTCTGTGCAGACCATGGCGGATGTAAAGGCTGTCATCGAAAAGCAGGATGAGAATGTGAACCTGACGGAGAGAGCCTTTGGAGATGTAAAGGAAGGCATTGCCCAGTCCATAGAGGGCATCCGTGTCATTGCCAGAAGAACCGAGGAACTGGATCAGGCCAGGGTCAAGGTGGTGGATGTGGTACAGAACCTGACGGCCATCGCCGAAGAGAATGCAGCCAGCACGGAGGAGACCTCCGCATCGGCCACAGAGATGAGCGCTATCATGGAGAACATCGACAACAATGCCAAGAGTCTGAATGAGGTGGCAGACCAGCTGCATGTGACAATATCTAAATTTAAAATATAAGCAGGACTACATAGCCAGAGCGCTTGCGGAGATTTTCCGAAGGCGCTCTGTTTATATGAACAAAAGGTGATTCCGGGCCGTACCTGGCATTAATCTGCACTAAATTAGGAAAAAAGTCATAGACAGAATATACAAGGGGCAGCCGGCTGTTTGCCGACACATTTCACAAACTTCAAAAAAAGTCTGAAATTTTGCTGACAATTTATGTTTAAAAGTGTTAAAATATAGAAAGAATATGAATAGTAGCAAAAAAGACGAGGCCGGATATGGAATGAAGCAGGCAGGCCAAGAAAGGCAGGTAAATATGTTCAGGGTAGGGCAGTATGTGGTATGTGGCAATAAAGGTGTATGTACAATAGAGGATATTACGACGCTGGACATCTCCGGCGTGGACAAGGCCAAGCTGTACTATATACTGAAGCCGCAGTATATCACAGCCAGCACCGTCTATGTGCCGGTGGAGAATGCGTCCTCTCTGCGGGAGGTGCTGACCCGGGAACAGGCGGAGCAGCTTGTCAGGGAGATCCCACAGATCCCGCCGCTGAAGATTTCCAATGAGAAGTTGATAGAGCAGGAATACCGCAGCTGCATGAGGAGCAATGACAGCACGGAGTGGGTGCGGGTCATTAAGACCATCTACGGGCGCAAGCAGAAACGTCTGCAGGCAGGTCGTAAGGAAACGGCGGTGGATGGACGGTATTTTAAGCAGGCCGAGGACAGCCTTTACGGCGAGTTGGCGGTGGCGCTGGGAATGGAGCGCAGTCAGGTAAGCGCATATATCACTGACAAATTGCAGGGGGCGGCCCCTGTTTAGGAAAGACCAGAGATACGGAGGAACCTCTTTGGCGGAAATGCTCGTCGGGGGTTCTTTTTTAATGGACATTTTGTCCAAAAAAGAGTATGATAAATATAAGATATTCGCGGATTTCTTTTTGACATGTATAGGGGAATGGTTGCATAAAATACATATTCAGCTATTGACTTGAGAGTATGCAAAAGTGCGCAGACGGGGAAAAAATGAGAAAAATTGCATTGTTTGTGGGGGAAGTGGCGGCGGAATACCAGTCGGAGGCCGCAGGGGGAATAATTGAAGAAGTGCAGAAGCAGGGCTATAGTCTGCATATATTTAACAACTTTGGATCGTACAGCCCCAATATTTTCCATTGCTGTGGAGAAAAGAGCATCATACAGATTCCGGATCTGGCCAGCTATGACGGGGTTATCCTGGCGGGCGATACTTTCAATGTGGAGGGGATGTATGAGGAACTGACGGAGATGTTGCAGAAAAGCGCCAGTTGTCCTATTATCTGTCTGCGCCAGGAGGATCCTCGTTTTTATAGTATCTTGACAGAGAATTTTGAGCCTGTCCGCAATATGGTGGAGCATTTTATTCAGGTTCACGGCTTTAGGCATATCTGCTTTATGTCAGGGAAACGGGAGATGAAAGATGCCCAGCTGCGGCTGAAGGCGTATCGGGACACCATGGAAAAATATGGGCTGCCCGTGACGGAACATAATATATTCTACGGGAATTACTGGAAGAATATGGGAGATGAAGCGCTGGACTGGTTTCTGGAGGGAGAAAAGGCCCCGCAAGGGAGCAGTATCCTGCCCCAGGCGATAGTCTGCGCTAACGATTATATGGCCATATCCATCTGTGACGCACTGCACAAAAGGGGCATTCTGGTGCCGGAACAGGTGTGTGTGTCAGGCTTTGACGATGTGGAGGAATCCAGGGTATCCATCCCTTCGCTGACCACTATCAAGGTGAATTACCGGGATATGGGGCGCAGGGCCATGCAGATGCTGGAGAATCTGTGGCAGGGCAGAGATGCCCGGGAAGGCATCGGCAGTGTGGAGATTGTAAGCAAGTACCGGGGATCCTGCGGCTGTGCCCAAAGCATTGACGAGGAGGCGGTCAGGAAACTGTTCCATCACAAGGAGCAGCTGCAAAACGCCCTCTATCACGGGAACTCCATGTATGTGGATCTGGAAAATACGGACACCTTCCGTGCTTTGATGAATGTGGGAAGAGCGTATATCAGCACAATCAGGTTCAAACAAATCTATATCTGCATATGCGACGAACAGGAGCGCCAGGAGGAAAAAGCCGCCATGATGAACCAGTACACGGAACACATGGTGCTACGCAATGTCATGAGCATGAAAGAGGACATTCCTTACGAAGAGCGTTTTCTGCGAAAGGAACTGCTGCCCGCCGCTTACCGCCAAGAGGGGGAGATTCTCTATATCAGTACCCTGCATGAGAGGAACGATTGTTTTGGCTATGTGGTGCTGACCACGGATTGTCCGGATGATCTGCGCTATCACTTCCAGACCTGGATATCCAGCATGTCCATGTCTCTGGCCAAACTGCAGATGTACCAGGAGAACCAGGCTTTGAACGAGATGCGCCAGCAATATGGCAGGGATGAAGTGACAGGAATTCCCAACCGCCGGGAGATGGAGCGGGTACTGCAGAAGCGCTATGACTGCCTGCGCCAGAAGGGGGAGAGCTTCTTTGTGGTAAGCGTGGATATGGACGGCCTGAAATACATTAATGATCATTATGGGCATCTGGAGGGAGACGTGGCCCTCAAGGCTCTGGCGGAGATCCTGGCGGCGGAGCAGGGGGAGAAGGGCGTGGCCGCCCGCACAGGAGGAGATGAGTTCCAGATCTGTATTGCGACCCAGTCACAAGGGATTGTGGAGGCCCGGATTGCCGCAATCCGCAGACGGATCAGTAGTTTTAACGAGAGAGGAGACAAGCCCTATGAGCTTTCGGCCAGCATCGGCTATGCCCGCTGCGACCAGAGCGTACCGCTGCTTATCTGCCTGCAGCAGGCGGATAAAAACATGTATCAGGAAAAGAGCGGAAAAAAGTATGCCAGAAAGCCGGAGTGACCGGGGCAGGGAAGAGGTAAGTATGACAAGGTACGGAAGGGAAAAAAGCAAACTGCTTATGAGCCGGATGGGCTGGGCGGTGGCATTGACAGGATGCCTGCTGTTCTTGGGAGGCTGTGGAAAAGGCGGGGAGAATACGACGCTGGGCATGGAGGCATTGAAGGAACTGGACTACCAAAAGGCCCTGGAATATTTTGACCTGGCGAGAGCTGCAGGCGAGAGCGGCAAGGAGCTGGCCAGGGCGGAGGGTATTGCCTATATGGGCATGACACAGTACAGCCAGGCGGCATTGTCCTTTTTGGAAGCCCTGGGATATTCTGACGGCTGGGTAGAAGATGTGGATTACGACATCAATTTTTATCTGGCGGCGGCTTACACCAAGGAGGGGAGGCTTTCAGAGGCAGAGGAGATATACAGCGCTATTCTGGATTTGCAGCCAGGCAATGAGGACGCTCTGTTTCTGCGGGGCAATGCCCGCATGGGACTGGACGACTATACGGGGGCCAAGGCGGACTTTGACAAAGTAATCGCCATGGACGGCAAGAATTTTGATCGGCTGATCCAGATCTACGAGGTGCTGCACAGCTATGGTTACAAAGAGATGGGACAGGTCTACCTGCGCGCCGCCATGGATGCCAGCGGGGAGCAGATGAGCGCCTACGACAAGGGGAGGATGTATTATTATCTGGAGGAATACCAGTCGGCCTATCTGGCGCTGGAGACTGCCAAGGACCAGGGCGGGGCGGAGGCTTTTTTGTATCTGGGCAAATCCTATGAGGCCACTGGCGACTATAATTATGCCGCCAGCGTGTACAACAATTACCTGGCCAGGGATACCTCCGACGCTCGGATTTATAACCAGCTGGGTCTGTGCGAGATGGCCAGGGGAGACTATCATGCGGCGTTATCCGCCTTTCAGTCCGGAATGCAGATTGAAAATAACGACGTGATGCAGTCTCTGCTTTTCAATGAGGCCGTGACCTATGAATATCTGCATGACTATCGGCAGGCATTGGTGCTTATGGAAAGTTACCTGAAGACCTACCCGGACGACCAGGTGGCAAAGAGGGAATATGATTTTTTATCCACCCGATAAAAAGCCCATTTAGAGGGATTATACAGGAAAATACCAGATTTGCCATATACAAACAAACGAAATACAAGATATGGTGGCGGAACGATTGACTTATTTTCTATGGAATGGTAGAATAAGAAATGCAGTTCACTATGATAAAAGGGGAAGAGTTGAATGATGCAGGTAATGAAGAGGGACGGTTCCAAAGTGAACTTTACGCTCAGCAAGATTAACAATGTTATAATGAAGGCTTTTACGGCTACCCATATGGAGTACAACAATGACATTGTGGATCTTCTGGCGCTGCGGGTGACGGCGGATTTCCAGTCCAAGGTGAAAAACGGCGCTGTCTATGTAGAGGACATTCAGGACAGCGTGGAGAAGGTGTTGGGACAGGCGGGTTATGAGGAAGTGGCCAAAGCCTATATCCTGTACCGCAAGCAGAGGGAAAAGATGCGCACTATGAAATCCACGATTCTGGATTACAAGGACGTGGTGAACAGCTATGTGAAGGTGGAGGACTGGCGCGTGAAGGAGAACTCCACAGTGACTTATTCCGTGGGAGGACTGATCCTGAGTAATTCCGGCGCAGTGACGGCCAACTACTGGCTGTCCGAGATCTATGACGAGGAGATTGCGGATGCGCACCGGAACGCGGATATCCATATCCACGATTTGTCCATGCTCACAGGCTATTGCGCAGGCTGGTCCCTGAAGCAGTTGATCAAGGAAGGGCTGGGAGGCATAACCGGAAAGATCACTTCCGCACCCGCCAAGCATCTGTCTGTGATGTGCAACCAGATGGTAAATTTTCTGGGCAT
>CAMWTF010000182.1 GCA_947177105.1 uncultured Lachnospiraceae bacterium
CAGCATCAATGGGAAAGACTATGCAGGGGCCTTCACTGGAACAAATAATCCAAAGCTTGAAAATGGGGACGGCAGTGCTCCTATTAGTGGCACAGCATACAAATTTACTGTAACGCAGCAGACCACGCTTACAATTGCAGCTAAATTTGGCTCCACCAATAATAAGAAATATTTCTTTGTGACAGTAGATGAAAATGGAAATTCCTCTTTTGTAGGAGGAGATAGTGACGTCAAAACGGAGAACACCCTGTTCACATTCCAGTTAGAGCCAGGCAATACCTACTATTATTATGTGGCAGGCTCCAAGGCAACCGTATACGATATCTCCTACACCTACATGCGGGAGAAGCAGGATGGACTTCCCCCTGTTGAGCTGGTAGACGGAGTGCTGGCATTCCCCACCGCTGAGGGCGGCGGCCGTCTTGCAACTGGCGGCAGAGGCGGAGATGTGTATGTTGTCACCAATCTGGATGACAGCGGTGAAGGTTCTCTTCGCTACGGTATTGAAAATGCGCCGGAGGAAGGGCGTATCATCGTCTTTAGTGTGGGCGGCACCATTCATCTGAAATCCACACTGGGATTTAAGAACAAAAAGAACATTACCATAGCCGGTCAGACAGCACCGGGAGACGGTATCACTTTGGCAGGATATGACACCAATATCAGTGATTCCGAAAATATTATTATCCGTTATGTCCGTTTCCGAGTGGGCACGGAGAATCTGCTCCAGGGAGGCGACTCCATGGATGCGCTGTGGGGCAGAGACAATGATACCTTTATTATTGATCACTGTACTTTCAGCTGGAATACAGATGAAACACTGAGTACATACAGGGGACAGAACGGCACGGTGCAGTGGTGTCTGATCTCCGAGAGCTTGACCGTATCCGGACACTCCAAGGGCCGTCACGGCTATGGCGGCATCTTCGGCGGCGACAATACGGTATTCCAGTACAATCTGCTCGCCAACCATACTTCCAGAAATCCCCGTATCGGCGGCGGTTATATGGGAGACCCCACTGCGCAGAATCCGCCCAATGTGGCAAAGGTGCAGTTGAATAACAACGTTTTGTACAACCATGGTTATTTCGCCTGCTATGGCGGCGGCTTTACGTACACCAACTATATCAACAACTATGTTCAGCCAGGCCAGGGCACCAGAGACGCATTAAGCGATACGCTGCTGAGCTTTGGTGAGAATAATAAGATTGGCGGCGTGTATTATTCCGGCAATATATTGGAAGGGAATCCTGAGGTTACCGCAGACAACAGCAAGGGCTTTAAGCTGGACAGCTCTGACGGTCAGACGGAAGTGGTAAACACTCCCTATCAGTCGGAAGGTTTTGACAATGTGACACTGAGGAGCGCAGCGGATTGTTATGAGCTGGTGCTGAACAGCGCAGGCGCAACCTATCCTCACCGTGACGCGGTGGACGCAAGAGTGGTGGCGCAGGTAAGGACAAACACCGGTACTTATATCAACACCCAAGACGAAGTTGGTGGTTTCCCGGCGCAGGACTGTGAATCCACAGAGGCGGACAGCGATAACGACGGTATTCCTGATGCCTGGGAGGACGCTAACGGGCTGGACAAGAATGATCCTTCGGACAGTAGGACACTGTGTCTGGCTAATCCGAATGACAAGGAGACCTATGGCTATTCCTGGATTGAAGTATACTTTAACGAATTGGTAGGCGAAGTTTCGAAATCAACCTATGTTGCGGAGAATCCGACTGTCAGCATCAATCTCCCGGACAACACATTGGTGACAGAGGGAGAAAGTGTTACAGTGGAGGCCACTGCGACCAGCACTAAGGGAATCGCTAAGGTAGAGTTTTATAATGGCGCAACCTGCGTGGGTACTGCGACGACGGCTCCTTATACCTATACCTACACGGATTCCATCGCTGCTGACGGAACCTATCATATTTCCGTAAGGGCTTATGACAACGATGGAAATAAGACACAGAGCAATACCTCCAGACTGCATGTAAATTCTGCGGCGGGAACCGGAGAGTGGTTAAGCGCAGATATCGGCAATCCCGAAGTGAAGGGTACGGCATCTCTGGTTGACGGTGTGCTTACCGTCAAGGGCGCGGGCAAGATTGGCTCCAGCGAGGGCAGCAACAGGAAGGTAAGACCTGAACTGGCCAACTCGGCGGATGACGACTTCCACTTTGTGTATCAGCCCATGGAAGGCAATGTGGAGATCGTTACTAGATTTGATTCCTATACGCCTGTGGACAACCATACTTTCCAGGGTCTGATGTTCAGAAGCTCCCTGGAGGACAATGCAGCCATGGCGGCGCTTGGATTTACCATGGTAAAGGTGGACGAGACTACCATATGGTCTTCTTTCATGGTAAACAGAGCCACAGACGGTGGAGATGTACAGAACATCAGCGAGACTATTGACAGTCCTGAGGCAGCGGCCAAGGCAGGCATTCCCCTGATTGCCAACCTGCCCTTCAAGGAGGGTAATACGTATCTGGGCACATGGCTGAAGCTGTCCAGAGAGGGCGATGTATTTACCGGTTATGTCTCCTCTGACGGCCTGGTATGGCAGAAGGTGGGCAGCTTAACGGTGGATCTGCCGGATACCGCTTATGTGGGCTTTGCCGTAGACGCAAACAGAGCGGGCAACGACCTGATCAATTATGGAACAGCAAAGTTCTCCAATATTGAAATCAACACCGCTTTTGCAAACATTACATACAACACTGAAAATGTAAATGTAGCAGGCGCCGACAAGCTGGCGATTGGCAAGGATCTGGCAGTTACGCTCAGCAAAGTGACCGGCTATGTGCTGCCGGAAACCGTGGAAGTGACCATTGACGGCAAAGCAGCAGTACTGGGTGTGGATTTCACTTACGATAAGGAAACGGGCATTATCCAGGTGCCCAATATACAGGGTGATATATCCATCAGCGCCTTTGGCGTTAAGCGTGTGGTGCTGCCTGTGGAGTATGAGGTAGTTGACGAAGGCAATCTGCTTACAGTTACAAAGGAGGCAGGCAAGCTGATTTTGACCCAGGTTGCCACCAGCGGCAATATGCAGACTACCAACAGGGACAGCGGCGCCCATAAGGATGCTGTAAATGTAAGTTATCTGCTATTCCCTGAAGTGGATGAGTACCATGAATTGTCCATGAAGGTTACAGTGACATCCCTGACCAAGATAAACAAGGGCGATGAGAACGGTTTCTATCTGGGAGCTTTTGCGGCGGATGGATCGGGTGTCTATTCAACTCTTGCGTTCAGGGCCAACAATGTGCTAAAGGGCTTTTGGTATAAGCCCGGCGGAGCGACCGGACAGTATACGGGTGACGGAAACCCTGGATTTAGTCCTTTTGTGATGGACAGCGCATATGATGTAGTGTTTAAGACCAACGGCAAGGGCGGATATAACGCAATTGTCACCGGTAAATGCTATGATGCCGCAGGCAATATTGTGGACGGAACATTTACAAAAGAGTTCAAGGCTGGAGAGAGCGTCATTCAGACGGGTGACAGCATCCGGTACGGTATAGCTATCATCGGCGCTACGGTGGAAATCAGCGATATGAAGCTGGTTGACCCTGAAAATAACGTGATTTACAATCAGAATTCTGCAGATTACAGCAAGGTTATTGCCGCAATCCAGAAGGCCAGCAGCCTAAATGCCGATGACTATGTGGACTTTTCCGCTGTGGAGGCGGCGTGGGACGCAGTGGAGCTTGGATTGGATGCCTCTGAGCAGGCCAAGGTAGACGCCATGGCTAAAGCCATTGAGGATGCCATCGCCGCATTGGTGAAGAAGCCGCAGGATACTACAGTGGATTTGGACATCGCGATAAGTGAAGGTATTTCGGACTCGGCATTGACGGACGCCGTCAAGGATAAGACCGGATGTACTACCGTAGAAGAATTGACAAAGTATATGTTGGATACGGTGATTAAAGAGTCCTATGCAGGCGCCAACTCCGTTATATGGGATGTTACTATTATGGTCAGAATAAATGGCGGGGAGCCTGTTGAGGCGACTGCGGATAACATCCCTGCAGAGGGCGTGGACATCACGCTGCCCTATCCGAAGGGAACCAATAAGGATGACTATGACTTTATTGTAAGCCACCTGATTACAAAGGGGTGGAACGGGCAGACACCGGGCACCGTGGAATGGCCTGCTGTTACAAAGACGGACGAGGGACTGAAGATACATGTGCTGAGTGCTTCTCCTTTTGTGGTAGCGTGGAAGACAAAGGATAAAGAGCCTGATAACAACCCCGGCGGTGATGGGGGAGACAATAGTAATACAAGTACGGACAATGCGCCCGTGCCCGCAGAGAGTGTAGGCACCAATATTACAACCCAGGCAGTGCAGACCGGCGATAATATGGATGTGGCGGCTATCATTTGGAGCCTTGTGCTTCTGGCAGCCGTGGCAGGCGCAGGCGTTCTCGTATACTTCCATAGGCGCAGGACGGATGAACCCAAGACCAAATAATATGGGCCATATGAAACGATAATGAAATAGTGCAAAAAGCGAGGCCGGTGTGGTGTATACTGCATCGGCCTCGCAGTCGCAGGAGAGATAGAGGAAGACGTATGAAACGTAGGAAGTGGAAAAAATCGGAAGTGGCAATTGCCGTTTTGCTGGATCTGGTGGGAGTCGTGGCGATTGTGGCCCTGGTCAGTATTTTGCTGGAATATAGGGGAGGCAGCTCAGTATATAATGATTTGGAAAAATATGTTATTCTGCCGGATGAGCAGGAGGATTTGTCTGTGGAGGGAGCGGGACAGGCCGCGGATTATACACAGACCAGTGGGGACGAAGAGTCTGACAAAGAGACGGGCCCCAAAATTGTACATTATGGGCGGTGTCCCCAGGTAGACCTTGTGTCACTGCGGGCCTTGAATAATGACGTGGTAGGGTGGATATATGGTCCCGGCACGAAGATCAATTATCCCGTGGTGCAAGGAGAGGATAATTCCTTTTACCTTACCCATATGTTTGACGGCAAAGAAAACAAGTGCGGCAGTATTTTCATGGATAGTCTGAATAACACGGATTTTTCCAATACCAACAGCATTTTGCACGGGCATCATATGAAAAACGGCAGTATGTTCGCAAGCCTGGCTCAGTATGAAAGCCAGGAATATTATGACAGTCATCCTGTGCTGTGGCTGGTAACGTCGGAGAAGTCTTATCTGGTGGAAATTTTTACGGGTTTTGTGACAGATACGGACAGCGATGTGTGGCAGATTGAATTTGCCACCAAAGAGGAGTATAGAAGCTGGCTTGACCGGATGAAGGAGAACAGCATGTTTGCGTGTGATGTGATGCCTGGTGCGGAGGATCAAATCCTCACCCTCGCCACATGCAGCTACAAATACGATGATGCCCGCTTCGCAGTTATGGGGATTCTGCGGGAGGCGGACCAGTAGATGTCCCCTGGCAGCATGGACAGGAAAGCCCGTACACATCAAGGTTTGCGGTGATAGGGAAGTAATTTTAGATTAGGCGGTATAGCCCCGATTATAAGGGCTGTACCGTCTTTTCGATTTCCTATGCGCCTTGCCGTTTCGGTTGTGTGACAGAAAGGAAATTGATTTCCCCAACAAAGTTGAAAACAATATCTACTTTCTGTACTCGTTTCCCGTCCACCTTTTCCGGCGCATGGACTATGATTTTCTTGATAAATTCAT
>CAMWTF010000183.1 GCA_947177105.1 uncultured Lachnospiraceae bacterium
CCTACGCCCCCGGACTCATGACGCCGCCTTCCCTCCCAGCAAAATATGCCTCCTGTATTCTGGCGATAATTGCTCCCTCATGATGCCTCTGAAATACAGTGATCTCGTGGCCGCCCGGCTGACCCTTCTGTGCAATCATGCGTTCCAGATAAGCGTAGTCCTGGGTCCCGTATACGCTTTTCTCACGTATCCCAAGAAAATTAATATTGGGACCGTTTATCACTAAAATCTTCATATTGACGCCTCCTATTTTGAGTTCCGTACCATCCGGGCAGCTGCTGTTTTGAGTTCCGCATCTCCCCGGATGCTTTATCTGACGCACCTCGCGATGCGCTCCACCACCTGTTCCGCCGTCATCTCGTCCACGTCCAGGACCACATCCGCCGTCTCTATGTAAGCTTGCTCACGCTCCGCCATCAGCCTGCGGATTTTTCCCAGGGGATCCTCCCCCTGCAGAAGCGGCCTGGTAGTGTCGTCCTTCAGCCGCTCGTATACGGTCTCCGGCCGGGTGCGCAGATACACCACCGTCCCCAGCTTTTTCAGCAGGGGGCGGTTGACGGCCCTGACCGGTGTGCCGCCGCCCACCGAGTAGATTCGCTGCCCCTTTTTCTCCGCCAGCTTCTCCAAAAGCTCCGTCTCCATCTGCCGGAATGCCTCCTCGCCCTCCTGGGCAAAAATATCGCTGATGCTTTTCCCGGCCCTGGCCTCTATCAGCTTGTCCGTATCCTCCAGGGCATACCGCAGCTGATAAGACAGCCGGATACCCATGGTGGATTTCCCGCTGCCCATGAATCCAATCAGCACCACATTGCCGCCCGGCTCTTTTCCCATAAGTCATACCCCCGTTCCATCACTGCCCCAGAGCCTGCATCATCATCCGGCACAGTTCGTCCGCCGTACTCTGATTAACGCAAGTCCCCGTCCAGAGTTCAAAGGCGATGATTCCCTGGTACACCAGCATCCGGGCCCCATTGTAGGCACGGCCTCCGCCGCTCTTTGTCAATTTCATAAAGCGGGTCACTCCCGGATTAAAGATCAGATCATATCCAATCTCCACATGCCGGTAAAATTCCGGATCTTCTATAGGCGCATCCTCCACATGGGGATGCATACCCGCGCTGGTAGCCTGGACCACCAGCCAGTCCTCTCCCCCAATCCGCCCATAGTCCTCCAGCGCATAGGCCCTGGCAAAGGATTTTCCGGCCATCATGTTGACCTCCTGGGCTACCGCCTGGGCTTTGTCCTCTGTGCGGTTCAAGATATGTACTCCTGCGGCCCCCCGCTCCAGCAGCATCACCGCTACCGCCCGGGCCACGCCGCCGGCCCCCAGGATCACCACGTCCCGCCCGGCGATCTTCACGCCGTCCTGCTGCATGGCCCGGTATAGTCCGGGCATGTCCGTGTTATAGCCCTTGTACCCCCCCTGACAGCGCACCAGGGTATTCACCGCCCCGATCCGCTCCGCCAGCGGGTCTATCTCCGCCAGATAAGCGACCACATCGCTTTTATAGGGAACCGTCACATTCAGCCCCAGAAAATCCAGCGCCAGCGCCCCCCGCACGGCTGCCCCCAGATCGCCCTTGGCCACCGGAAAAGGCAGATAGACCAGGTTCTGCCCTGTAGCCTGGGCCATATGGTTCTGTATCAGCGGGGACAGGGTGTGGGCCACAGGGTTGCCGATGAGTCCGCAGGTTCTGGTATGTCCGTCTGGTGTGTGCATATCGTCCACCTCGCTTCATTTTTTGTTTGTATTTCTTTTATGGTAAAAATAGAGGACAATCCGCTCCAGCTTTCTCTTTAACACGATTTGGATCTCCTCCTTGGGGTGGATGGGGCGGGTCAGATAACTGGTGATTCCCACCCTTTTAGCCCCCCATACATCCGTAAACAGCTGATCCCCCACAAAAAGGGTGTTGGACCGATCCGTTCCCATCTGCTCCATGGCTTTCAGATAGCCCTCCCGGCCCGGCTTTCCTGCCTTATAGCGATATAAGGAATCTACCTGCCTGGCAAAGCTCTTCACCCTGGGCTCCTTATTGTTAGACAGCAGCAGGGTGGCATATCCCATTTCGTGAAGTCGTGCAAACAGGGCCACGGCACGTTTATCCGCCGGAGCGCCATGGGGAACCAGCGTATTGTCTATATCAAAAATAATGCCCCGGCAGCCTGTCCGGTACAGTCCCTGGTAATCAATGTCATAGGCGCTCTCCGCCTCATAATCCGGGTAAAATCTCTCCAGCATGAATATTTTTCCTCAAAACAGGCAGGACCTTCAAGAGGCCCTGCCCTGACTCCCTATACTCACGAGCGATGAAATTTGCCGCGATGTCCTTGGAAGCTTTCGCTCGTGAGTCGGGTTACTTGGCAAGTTTCAGCGACCGTCAGTATAAGTTATTCCAACACCTTTTTCAGTTCATCCATAAAGGTATTCACATCCTTAAATTCCCTGTACACGGAGGCAAAACGCACGTAGGCCACCGCATCCAGGTCTTTTAGCTTGTTCATCACCAGCTCACCGATGACCTGGCTGGAAATCTCTTTCTCCTCCCGGTTGGAGACCTCATTCTCCACCTCGTCCACCAGGCCGGTGATGGCCTGGGCGCTGACAGGGCGCTTATGGCAGGCCCGCAGTACGCCGCCCTCTATCTTGGAACGGTCATAGGTTTCCCGGTTATCATCCTTTTTAATGATGATGAGCGGAATCGTCTCCACCTTCTCATAGGTGGTAAATCTCTTCCCGCACTCGTCGCACACCCTGCGCCGTCTGATGGAATTGTTGTCCTCCGCCGGGCGGGAGTCAATCACGCGGGTATTTTCATGGCTGCAAAATGGACATTTCATTTTGTTTCTCCTTATTCTTACAATAGAAGGTCCGCCTGACATATTTTCTATTGTACGGTATCTTATGCATTATATTATAAGATACTTAGCAGTTAATGTCAACAAGAATAATGTCCGGGCCAATCTGCCGGATATCCTTGTAGGGGATCGTCACCTCGAAATCCGGCTTGAAGATGCACAGCAGCTTGCTCCCATCCGTGACCATAATCTTACAGATACAGCCGCTGCACTCATCAAATTCAAAATTTGTCACCTTGCCCAGCCTGCGGCAATCCCGGATATTGATTACTTCCCTGTCTTTAAAGTCCGAAAAAAGCATGATGTTTCACCTCATAGGCCCTTTCCTTATTATATGCCGCGCCGAGCTTTTTGTTACACTTTTACTTTTCCTGATTTTGCGGAATATCTGCCGCCGCCTTTGTAAATACTACCAGCATAAGCCTTTACGCAGGATAAAGCAGAGTGCTGCAAAGATATTTTCTACAGAAAGGCATGGTGCATATATATGGCTCAAGGAAAAGTAGAAATCTGCGGTGTGAACACGGCAAAGCTCCCCCTGTTGAAGGCGTCGGAAAAAGAAGCCCTCTTTGCCCGAATAGAGGACGGCGATCAGGAGGCACGGGAGAAATACATCGAGGGGAACCTGCGTCTGGTGCTCAGCGTCATCAAACGTTTCTCCTCCAGCAACGAGAATGTGGACGATCTGTTCCAAATCGGCTGTATCGGCCTGATCAAGGCCATCGACAATTTTGACTCCAGTCTGAATGTAAAATTTTCCACTTATGCGGTGCCCATGATCATCGGCGAGATCCGTCGGTATCTGCGTGACAACAACAGCATAAGGGTCTCCCGCTCCCTGAAGGATACGGCCTACAAGGCCATCTACGCCAGGGACACCCTGACCCGCCAGAATTTAAAGGAGCCCACCATCGAGGAGATCGCCGCAGAGGTGGGCATCTCCAAGGAGGATATCGTCTACGCCATGGACGCCATCCAGAACCCCATGAGCCTCTATGAGCCCATCTACACCGACGGCGGGGACACGCTGTACGTAATGGATCAGATCAGTGACAAAAAAAATAAGGAAGAGAACTGGGTGGAACATCTCTCCCTCAGCGAGGCCATGAAGCGCCTGGGGCCCCGTGAGTATGAGATCATCTCTCTGCGCTTTTTCTCCGGCAAAACCCAGATGGAGGTGGCGGACATGATCGGCATATCCCAGGCCCAGGTCTCCCGGCTGGAAAAAAATGCCTTAAAGACCATGCGCGCCTATCTGTCGGCCTGAGAATATTGCCGGCTGCTTCTCCAATAAATAAAAGTCCCGACAGCCCACGGTTATCGTTTTGCTGCCGGGATAAATGTACATAAAAAATTTCAATCCCATCGCCCTGTCTCAAATGATTTGAGCATGCTCTTTTTACATATGGGACAGGAAATCCTTGAAGGGGACTTTATGAGCTTTACCTCTTTTCCACAGTCCGGGCATACGCCGACGTACGATGTATCGCTCTCAAATAATTTCAGCGCCGGAACACTCACAATCCCGGCACAGTTTTTACATACTGCCAACTGAAACGCAAAGTCAAACATCGGCCATTCATTGCGGGCGGCATAATCCTTCAGAATACGCTCTGTGTCTTTTGGGAATAAGGAAGTCACATTTTCCAGAGCCCCATGCTGCATCCCACATCCGGTATGACAGTCCCATGCCGCATTGCAGGACTCACAAAATACCTTGACAATCACGCCCATCTCACTTCGCTCCCTTCATCCAATCCCTATACTGCCTTCACACTGCTTCCAACGCCTGTTTCCGCTCCCATCGTCAGCTGTTCAGAAGAGTAAGCACAGAGTCGGAGGAATGATTGGCCTGAGAGAGCATTGCCTGGCCCGCCTGCAGCAAAATCTGGTAGTTGGAATACTCCACCATCTCCGTTGACATATCTGTATCTCTGATGGCTGACTCCGCCGCTGTGGTGTTCTCTATTACATTGTTCAAATTGTTGATGGTATGCTCCAGCCTGTTCTGAACCGCGCCGTAATAGGTTCTGACTGCGCTGACATATGTAATGGCCGCACTTACCTCGTATATCATATCCTTGGCTGCGTCGACTGTCTTCACGTTGGAACTCTGCAGGCCAAGCGCCGCTGTATTCATTCGGTATAGATTGAACTTGATTTCCTGTCCCGCTTCCGTTCCGACCTGGAGGACGATTTCGCTCTGGCCGCTGTTTCCGCCTCCGAAACCGCCGCCAGGAGTGTTGTTCACAGTGGCGCTGCCGATTTGAAATGCCTGAACGGGAGCCGTATTGCCCAATATGTTTGTACCGCCCACAGACAATCCCCCAGCAGCTATAACGGAGCCTGCGCCATTGCCCCCGGAGTTCGTATTGTAGGAAAGCTGTCTCACGAAATTCACCAGATCGCTGTCTCCGTTGGAAAACATAGCCTTGATCTGTGTTTCCGATTTTCCGGTATTGTCCCGGATAGCGTCCGCAAAACTCTTTCCTCCTAACAGATCGCTGAATATTCTATCCATTCCCGCCGCAATACTGGCAGCCGTCACTGCGCCGCTGCCGCCGTTTGCAAGATATCCCGCATACGCCGCCGCCAAATACCCGTGTCCGTAAGGTCTGCCGTCCACTGTATATCTTTTCAGATCAGCCGCAATCTGACTGTCCTTTGATGTATCTGCCGCGCTTGTCAAACCGTTGGTATCATTCTTCAGCCAATTATTCCAGTTGGTGGGAAATCCGCCCCCCGCAAGCTGCGCCGTTCCCTCCACAAACCAGTCGGGATATTTTACGCTGTTGTTTCTTCCTGTCATTCCGTC